>NZ_JBLZFX010000084.1:0-27110 GCF_050753345.1 Alkalinema pantanalense CENA528
TGGAATGCCAACACCAACGCGAGAACCCCTATGAAGGGTTACAGTGGAGAAACAAAGGGAAACCTTTGAATCAACTTTTTCGGCTCCTTAGATGTGTCTTTAGACGTGTCTGAGGAGCTTTTGCTTTGGCTGCTGGAAACCTGCTGGTTAACGCTGGTGATGCTTTAAGGTTTTGCGGTCGATCGCCGATCGGTCGATCAGTCGATCGTGGCCCTGGTCTTCCAGTGGGAAGTTTCGTCATCCTGCCGCTAGCCGCTGGGGCTACTGTGGTTTCCGTCCGGCCCCGCAAGCTCCGCCCGACTCCAACTTGATTTGTTAAGCGCCGCCTCCCGTTGGTCTGCCGCGCGTGTTCGCTCCGCGCCAAGGAAAAGCCTAGCTCGCTGCGCAAAGCCCTTCGGAATGGGCGCTAATTGTTGGTCGCTGCTCGCTGCGCTGCGCCGCTCCGATCTGCTGTGGCTGCCCCTTTTTATGCTTGCGGCTATTGGCTATTCTTGGGCGCTGCGCTCACCGGGGGACGAACGCTCAATCGCCGCTAGGCTCGGAGAGGAGAGAGGGTAGCCGGTGGTTGGTGGGCTGGTGGAGGCCGCGCCGCAGGCGCGGGAGGGGGGCGGCTTCGCCGCCCGACCCTTACCACAAAGTCATCTGCTCTACCTGGAGCCAATCTGGGAGGGGCATCGGCTCCAGCGGTTGCACATCCACCGGAACTCCACGCCGCACCGCATAGGCTACCGTCCCCCATGTGCCTGCACCCTGCCAGCGATCGCAGCTCTGGGGGCGCAGCTCCACCGGGCAAGGCCGAACGGGAAACGCAATCAATGCAACGGCTTGGCCGCGCACCGTATCCACCATTTCCCGCGATCTCTTTGCCAAGGCCCAGCGCTGCGGCCCGATCGCTCGATGAACTACCAGGCCAGCGGCGAGGCTTGCAGCGGCTTCCCTCACGCACCGATCGACGCCGCTACAGTCGCCAACGTGCCAGATTAATCGCCCGTAAGAATCAGGTATTTTTAGCAGCTTTTTATCGAGTCTTTCTGTTTGGTCTAAAGTTAGCGATCGAGAGCCAGAAAAAGCTAATAGCAAGATTTATTCACCTCTGAACCAACTAATAAAATTGTACCAAAAGTCAGGTCAAAAAACCTGAAAATCAGGTATAATAAACATAGTTGATTCAAAGGATTTTTCCGATGACTAAGACCGAAACAACCTCTATTTATCTCGTGTTTGGTCAACGTGACCAGCTTGCGGCTTGCTCCCATGACTTTAGTGAAACTGCTGGATTAGTCAGCCGTGATGAGCGACTCAATAGCGTCTCTCTAACGTTCGAGGTTTGCCATATTCCCGCGATCGAGGCACTTCTAAATCACCTGTACGCACTGCGGGGGGATTTCAACAAAGACATTGCCAAAGCAGAAGCCATTGCCGCAGAGCAAAAGGACTATGAGCATCTAGCCGCCTAAGGCCACCAGGGGAGGACTGCGCACCCTCTCCTAACCACCGCTAGCTAGCTCACCGCTCCGGCAGGACATAAGACGCGAAGGGCACCTAGAGTTAAACACTCTACCCGCCAGTGCAATGGGATAAGCACAAAGTAGGCGCAGCCCCCACCGGAGCACCCCCTAGAACATCACTTCAGGACAAACCAATGTGTCTACGCTGCAAAGGCAAGGGCTATATCGAAGTTTCTGAGCATCAAGCCTGGTTAATCGGGGATGATTGCCCACCCTGCCCAGTCTGTCAGGAACTTGACTCTGATCATGACGATGACCAACACGGAGAAACCCCAATGAACTTAAAAGACTATCCATCCGCGATCGCTAAAGCTGCGAAAACCCTGCAACGTTTAGAGGGGCAAGTCTGGGAACACAAAAACGAGCTGACCGCTTGGGACTGGCAAATCGAGAACACGATCGCTTCAGATGTCGAACTGAAGAACGAACAACAGCGCAAGGCGAAACGCCTAGAGTTGCAGATGGGTGAAAGCTACCAGCAAGCCCGCGAGAAACTACACAAGGCAGAAGCCAAACTAGAAGCGGCTCAGATTCACTTGACGATGTTGCGCGATACCTTCCGAATTGAAATCCTAGAGACTCGTGAACGGATCGCCAGACTAGAAGCCGATCGAATGATTGCCTAGAAGATAGTGGGCGGCGTTGCCGCCCGCCGCCGCAGGCGGCACCCCCAACCCATCGCGCAATGACCCGACGACCCAGCCCACCCAAACAGCAGGCCACCAAAAGGCACCCAAGGCCAACCCAGCGACCCCAGCAGCACCCACCCACAGGAAACCCTTACCCCTTCTTTTCTCTCTTTGCCTTCTCCTCACCCAAAGACAGTGAGAGAGCGCCCCAAGGCGGCGACGTATCCCGGCTGTAGCGAAGCGCTGGGATAAACTAGCCCATTGGCGCGAACGAGCGGCGCAACAGCATGACCGAGGTAATACGAAAGTTTTCAATTTTTTACATCTTATTGTTCTAAAGATCAGGCAAAATAGACAGCAACCTTTAACCCGTTTGCCTTATGCCTATAGAAGCTCTCATTCGCTCAAATGATAGCCCTGCCGACATTACAACCAGGATTCTAGAGACGATCAAGGAACGCGCGATCGAGAAATGGGGCAGTAAGCGGTGGTCGCTGGAGTTAACCCGTGCCTACTGTGAACTGTGCAAAGAGAATGGGGATGATGCAGCCTCCGTGAATAATAGGCGGCGGAGCATTAACCGTGTGTTTGAGTCCCATGGATGTAATCTAGAAACCGCGATCGCGCTGGCTGCCTGTGTTGACTGTCGGTTTCAGTTAGTCCGTACCCATGTGGAGGTCTTGCCTATTTAAGAAAATGTCTAAATTTTAAGAAAATCCCGCCGTTTTTTAGAGAATTTCTTGGATTTTAGGCGTTATCAAGGTATTTGTTGACAGTTTACACGATCATGCATCTTACCTAGGTACACGGCTATGTTGTCCAAAGCATCCAATTCTCATAAAAAAACAGCTCTGCAAGGGAGCAGAGCCGGTGATTCTTGCGAATCACAAAAAACAAATTCTTTGGACTTGATTATGACACATTCCCCCACAAGTGCCCAGCCCTCTCAAGGACTTCACTATCGCCTGACCTCAGAAGAATGGCTGGCTGTTAGCAATGATCTGCGTTTTGCTGAGATTAAAGTTTTGTATTACCTCCGAACCCTGGATCCCTTTGGCGATCGTCACCTTGATCTACGGGTGATCGATATTGCCGATGCCCTTGGGATGTCGAAAGGGACGGTTTCCAAAGCTCTACAGGTTTTGTCAGACAAAGAATACATCGATCTAGAGTTGGTAACCGTTCGAGTCAGGCTGAACTCTTCCAAAAAGTTTCCTGTGGGAAACCAAGTTTCCTGTGGGAAACCTGAAAATCCTACAGGAAACCAAATAATCCCACAGGAAACTTCCGAGTCCTGTAGGAAACTTCCGAGTCCTGTAGGAAACTTTGAGGAGCTAGAAACCTTACCAGAAGCAAATTCTGAAACCCCTCATACTATTCATACTCTTCAACCTTCTTCAATCTCTTTCTCTCCCGACCACCCACCCCAGAGGGAGAGGGAAGAAAATTTGATTAATCAAGACGGAGAACCCACAGAGGAGTTCTACGAGTGGTTGAAGAACCGAGCCTATGAGCTACCGAAACGACCAGCATTAGTAGATGCTTGGATCCAAAAACAAGCAACGAAGAGGACTAACCAAAAAGCATTTCTCAAGTACAAAAAATCTCTCGATCGGATCAATATTCCGCCCGCGCCCGCTGCGTCGATCGAACCGTTGTCGCCGATTTCTCCTGAGGAGCAGCGACAAAACTCCCTGGCACGGTTGCAGGCAAAGTGGAGGAATCCTGCGTGGCGGAGTGCGGCGATTGCAGAAGCGATGGAATGGGGCTTTGTGGTGACGGACGACGGAATTACTGAGGCATTGGCTGAGGTGTAACCCATGCTTCAAGGCTATCAAGGCTCTCTTTTTACTGAAGTAGAGCCATATTTCCTATCGAATCACTCGATCGAGGCTGCACCGCTGACCTTTCCTTTCCCGTCTTTGGTCATCCCCGATCGGGCACCCAAGCCAGACCCACAACCAGAATGTGACCCCCTAGAACATGATGCGGCTGATGTGGCCGAGGCAACCCACGACACGATCTCCCAGTTGGAGCAGAGGCGCACTCAACTGCTGGCCTTGGGCGTGGCTCCGGCTGGCTGTTGGCTGGAGAAGGCAAAGTGTCATAAGCGCAAGGCTTACCAGGTGTTCTATCGGGCAGAACAGCCCATCTTTGCGGGGCGAAAACGGTTGTATGTGGGGATGGAGGGGAGTCTTGCTGTGCGGGATGCAGAAGCCGCGATCGCTCGGCGCAATGAACTCAAGCACGTCGATCGGTTGCTTAAACGGTTAGCGGGGGATGAGCGATCGTGACCTCCCTCGATCTCCTGGGGAATCTTCGAAAATGGCTCCTCTTTGTTCTAGGTCTGCTCGATCGTCTGGTGAAATGCCAATGACATCTATGAGCCTTGCCTGAGTTACCACGGCTTCTCTCAGGTCTGCCCCGCTCAGGTTTGCCCTGCTCAGGTTTGCCCCACTCAAGTCTGCCTCAATGAGGAATGCCCCGCTTAGGTTTGCCCTGCTCAGGTCTGCCCTGCTCAGGTCTGCCCTGCTCAGGTTTGCCCCGCTTAGGTTTGCCCTGCTCAGGTCTGCCCTGCTCAGGTTTGCCCTGCTCAGGTTTGCCCCGCTCAGGTTTACCCTGCTCAGGTTTGCCCCACTCAAGTCTGCCCTGCTCAGGTTTGCCCCGCTTAGGTTTGCCCTGCTCAGGTCTGCCCTGCTCAGGTTTGCCCTGCTCAGGTCTGCCCCACTCAAGTCTGCCTCAATGAGGAATGCCCCGCTTAGGTCTGCCCTGCGCAGGTATGCCTCGGTCAGGTTTGCCCCGCTGAAATCGATGGTAGTGCTATCTAATTCTTGAGATTTCCAATGATTCCATTCACTTGGACTGTTTTTCAGCAACGTCAGTAATGCTGGTTTTTCTAGCTGATGGAGTTGTTCACACCTTATAACTGTCACGATCGCCAAAACAAAGGTGAATCCAATAATCTCACTAGAGGGATTACCCCTTGTGATAATGAGCATGACAACGAACTCCAGGAACACTAAGGCTGTTTGCTGAAGCAGGGAAATTGCAGAAGCTTTAGCGATTGGGTAGAGCGGTAGCTTAGGGCTTAGAGACATTTTTGTTGCCTCCCTGCTTGAATAATCTTGAACAGTCCTGAACAAAGCGTGTGAGAATTCGTCCGGCCAGGATAGCCCAAAGACAAAAATCTGAAATGACGATAATGAAACAGGCGTAGCGATTAGGGCCAAACGGATCTTCCTGAAGGCAAACCTGAAAACTAGAAAACTCTTTCCCAATGATGACTTTTCCGATAAAGCTCGGGATCTGTACCAAGCAAGCAAGCCCGATCGCATCCTGCACGGATAAATAGAAGGTTCGCCAAAGATCCCCCATCAGTTTTTCACCAAGCACATCTATTGGTTCGAGAACTGAACTCACGACCTTCTCGGTTTTGATTGCAAGAGAGTTCGGTGGTCTAGAAGGTGGTGGGACTTGAGCCACGCTTAACTCCTGTAGCGATAATGTTTGCGCTTGGTCTTGACTTGGTTTGATTTTAACTGATGCTACTTCTGCTCTCTATCCATTGCTGCGTGTATGAAGTTGCTTCTTAGTAAGCAGGTGATCTCCAATCTCAAAAATGTCTTCCCATTATTTACCCCCTAGAACATCAGAAATCATTCTACTCTCTCTCCCATTCCCACCTCTACAAATCACCCGAAACATATCGATAATTCAGCCTGTTAATCAACTAGAATCCCTTGCTCGACCCACCCTCTCTGTCGGGCGAGTCGGGTCGCTTCATCGAATCTTCTCACCCGAATCGGGCGAAATCCCGGAATCGATTTTTTATTCTCAAGTCCCATAATATGGGCATCGTGAAAAAAAATCGTTTCGCCATGGCTGACCCGAATCTGCTGACCCTCGACCCGATTCGACCCGAAACCCTCCAGGCTGAACTCGGGATTAAAAAAGACGCTTACTACGCCTATCTCAAGCATCTAAAAATCAAACCCGCTAAGGATTCAAGTAATAAAACCTACCTCTCAGAAGCGGAGGCAGAACAAGTTAGAGCGCTGCGCCAGCACTGTCTAAATGGGGGAAAAATTGAGGACTTTTCTGTTAGGAATGACCAGGAGCCAAATCAGCAGATCGTAGACGCCGGTGGTGAGCTGGTGACGACGGAACCCACGGCAATGACGGCGGAGGCAGAACCGCCCCAGGCCAACCAAGCTCACATTCCCGCTGATATTCCCTTGGAACAACTGATTCGGGAGGCGGCAAGGCTACGGGCACAGGAACTCATGCTGCCTGCCCAAATGGTGCGGGCGATCGCGGCACAGATGACCTATGAGGACTTGCCAGACGATATCCGCGCGGAGGTGGATGCAGTGCGCCAGGAGGCTACCAGCCCAAAGCTGAATGTCGCAGCAGCAGCCACCGATCTACTCAACCAGTGGCGCAGCCGCAGCAGTCCAGCGGCCTAATCCAGTCCCCCCTCGGTCAGCAGATTGTGGAGGCGATCTCCTTTGGGGAGGCGTTGCTGTTGGTCGGGGAGCTGGGGTCTGGAATTGAACAATGGCCGGAAGCGATCGCGGCTCACTTTGGTTCAACGTTGCGAGTGGCGATCGCGGTCTATAAGGGCAGTGTTAAACTCTGGCTGCAAACGGTGGCGAAGGCTTGGGACATTCCCATTGATGATGGCGATGATGAGAAACCCCGTTCCCTAGGCGTTGATCAGTTGTGGGGTGAGATTGGGCTGAATGTGAGCGATCGCCATTTGCTGATTGTGCCAGAGGCGCAGCGACTCCCGGCTTCGGTGCGGTATCGGCTGTTGGATGTTCTAGGGGGTGGCTGTCGAATAGTGGCACTGGCTCCGATGAATCCGGGGCGGGATTTCTATTTGGAGTTGTTAGAGATTGAGTTGCCGTTGCCCAGTGAGGCGGAGGTGCGGGCGGCGATGCAGGCGGAGGCGCAGCGGTTGGGGTTGGCCTTGGAGCGATCGCAGTTTGCGGCGTTGGAACCGATCGCGGGTCGCAATCCGAAGTTAGCAAGACGAGCCATCCAGCGGCGACGGTTGGGGCTGGAGCAGCAGCAGGAACATCGGCAGTATGTGGTGATTATGCCGATCTTGATTGCGCTGTTGTTTAGCTTTGCGGTGGTGCGGTTCGTCGGGCTGGGGACGAATAACCGTGGGCTTTACATCACGGGTGGGATTTGTCTGGTGGTGGCGATGGCGTTGAAGCAGTTGGGGCAGGTGAAGGGCGCAAGAAAGCGATTGGGCCAGTGATACGCCCTTCCTGCAATAACGCCAACCCTGGTTTAGTTCGACGATGCCTGTGTCTCTCAAGGTAATTGTAAATCAGTAAATCTATTGAAGTATCTTCGCAAAGTTATGCGTGATTCCTCCGTTTGAGTGATTTCCACGTTGGCGTAATCTTGAAGTGTAGTTTCCCCCTTAATAGGGAGGTAAGATTTAAATGACTCCGCTAACCTAGGAATGAAAAGTAAACAATCTACAGAGATACATTGAAATCATACTAAAGGAAGATTTTGGATGATTTAGTGTTCGGTTGATTCGAGTAATATCAATGTTGCTAACAACGCTTAAAGTTTTCTTTTAGTTGCTAAATGCAATGTTGATTTTATTGTGGCGTTTTTACTTTCCAAATGCTTAAAAAGCTTTGCTCACAGTGTTTTGCGGCAGTGGAGCAAAGCTTGACTCCCTTATGTTAGGAGCATATTCATTATGACCTCATTTGCTCGAACACTGCAAGACGAGTTGTTACATCGTAGTAGAAAATTTTCTAAACTCTACTACTACTCCTTGTTAGCCAACACGATGTTGGTGACGCTTTCCTGTATTCTTCTCATCTTGGGAAAGGGGCAAGAGACAGTATTTTCTGCAATGGTTGGTTTTGGTTCTACGGCTGTAATTCGTCTCGCGGGTAAAGAGGCGAATCAATCCCTCATCATGCTGATTCAGTTGGTGGGGCATAGTAGCAGTAGTTCCGATTGAGTCTCAGTGCTACCTATGATGTCCATCACCCACGCCACGATCGCCGCCGCAGGAGCCACCCTAATCCTCGGAACCGCCGATCCCTTGGTCTTGGGTTTAGCTGTCCTGGGTAGCCAACTCCCCGACCTCGACACCACCACCAGCACGATCGGACAAATCTGCTTCCCGATCGCCAGTTGGATTGAAAACCGCTATCCCCACCGCACCATCACCCATTGCCTGTTAGCCACCGCAGCCCTCACCGCTGCTAGCCTGTCGATCGGCTACGTTCTAGGGGGCAAGTGGACAGAAGCGATCGCCCTTCCCTTGGGGCATCTACTCGCCTGCTTTTCCGATACGTTCACCAAGCAAGGGGTGATGCTGTTTTACCCTTATCCCGCCTGGGCAATCAGCGTCAGTAACCCCCGACGACGACTGCGGACCGGGGGCGCTGCGGAACTGTGGGTCTTAGCCATTGCCGCGATCGCGTTAGCCGTGGGGATTTATCTCGCCACCGGCGGCGGTATTACCGCGCAAGTTAACCAAACCCTCGGCCTCAAGGATGGCATGGTGGAGCTATACAACCAAACCGCCGCCAGTCGCCAGGTCTATGCGGATGTGTTGGGTGTGTGGCAGAGCGATCGCACCCGTGCCGATGGGCGTTATGTGGTGCTAGCCAATGAAGGCAATGATTTCTACCTCTGGCAGAACGGCGGCATCTACCGCACGGGACAGCAACTCATCACGGAACGGCTGACCCTGACCCCTGGAACCCCTGCTACGACCCGCACCCTAGCCCTGACCCTTGATGATGAAGATCTCGTGTCTCGCTTGGGGATGCTACTGGCGGAATATCCTAATGCCTTGGTTTTGTTATCGGGACAGATCACGATCGATAGTCCAGAACTGTTAACAGCGTTAACAACTGACCCGCGACAGTTTCCGACCATAGAACGCAACGCCAAGGCGATCAAACTGACCTATCATCCCCTAGAACTTTCGATCGCACAATTAAAAGACCAGTACGCAACGGGCACAATAACGGTGAAGGTCATGAGTCCGAAACCGTGAGAGTTGGGTTATTCCTCAGAATAATGATTGCTGCGGGGCTTACGGTAGGCTGTTCCCGCAAAACTCAAATCGATTCCACCAGCGCGATCGCGGCTACACCCACCCCGACGCCGACGGTATCCAGTGCGTTCACGGTGCCCAGCGGTAGCAAAACCCTGACGGTGACCGTTCGGTTGTCCTCTACCGATGAACTGAAGGTGAGAGAAGGCGATTGGGTGACGGTCGGGCAAGTCCTCGCCGATCGGGTACGCGATCGTGTGCGGCTGGAAGCTCAACACCAACAGCTCAAACTGCAAATGGCGAAAGTTTCCCAGGAGTTGATTCCGCCGCCGCCGCCCAGACCCACCCCAGAACTGCCCGACTTGCCCTCGCCGACGTTTCTGGAGCAAATCGCTGACATTGAGGCGGCTGAACTGAAGGCCAAGGAAGCCCAATCCAAACTCGATCGGCAACGGCGCAAGCTGGACTTAGTGCAGTTCTTGCCGCCCAATGAGGTGCCCTATCAAACGATCCCCCACGAAACCGAGCAACTGAAGCAACGCCAGCGGGAACTTGATCAAGCCCTGGCCGCTGTGGATTTGACCCGCGCGAAACTCTCTGCCGCCCAGAGTAGCCGCCGCTATCAGGAATATGAGCATGGTCTACGCATTGCCAACCAACAGACCCAGCTCCGGCAGCAGGAACTCGAACGGGCAAGGCAAGCCCAAGAGTTTGACCAACGCAAACGCAACCAAGACTTTCAGATTGCCCAACTGCAAGCCCAGCTCCAGACGCTAGAAACCCAGCTCGAAGACGTGAAACAGGTGAGGAGTCCCTACAGTGGCAAAGTGCGGAAAATCAAGTTTACGGGGCAGAACGATCGGAATCTTAGCGCTGATATTGTGCTGTCCATCAGTGGCAATGTTGGGCCTGTCGCTGGGAATGCAAACCGCGATCGCGCAGGAGGAGACGGAGACAGAAGCGGAGGAGACTTCAGCTCCACCGGACCAAACGGACGCTAACCCGCTCAATCCTGCGGGGGATAGTCTGGATAAGCTGATTCAGACCCGGTTTAACGAAGATCTTTGGAAGGCCATGCTGGGGGATTTGCCCTGCTTGGAAATCTCGGATGGATGTGTGGCGCAGTTGCAAGCACGGGCGATCGAGAACTCGCGGGAACTGAAGGCCATTGATGAACGGATTGAGGTGATTAGCCAAAAGATTGCTGAGGCCAAGAAGAACAATGAAGCCACGGTGAGACTCGGGGTGTTTGAGCCTTTGGTCCAAAGTTGGTTGAAGTTGGAAGACGTGCCGAACTCAGGAACCCCTCCAAGGAAACGGGGTTTGCTCGATCGGGTGTTGGGGGTCTTTAGTCAGCCGTTGGGCAGCATCAATGAGATTCTGTCGCTGGTGGGTGTGCCGTTGTTTCGTAATGCTTCAGGGGGCGATCCAGCGGTGCAACAGCGCAGTATCGCGATCGCGGATCTTCAGGTGAAGTTAGCGGAGATTGAGAACAAACGCGGCGACCTGGCGGCGAAGATTCGGGAAACGGTGGTGTTACAGGTTTTGGAGTTTGACCAGTTGCGGCGCGAGTTTCAGATTAGTCAGGAGATTAGCAAGCGGGAAGTGACGCGGATGAAGCTGATCGGCCTGTCCTATCAACTGGGGGAAGGGGATACGAATAGCTATCTGGGGCAACTCTCGGCGCTCGATCGGCAGAAGGCGGAGAGTTTCCGGCAGTGGGCGAAGCTCAGGACGCAGTTAGCACGGGTGAAGCTATTGGTTCTAGGGGCTGGGGAGGAGTAGGTACTGTCAGATAGAGATCGAAGATGTTATGAACTACATCTGTCGGGAGATTAGTAACTTGCCTTCAGCGTAATTTGCGAGAAACTCTGGTAGCCTTTGTTGAGGAATGGCTAGGAGTACAACCGAATCGGTGGCAATCTTGTTATCTGTTCCTATTTTCACGTCAAGTACCACGATATTTTTGAAGCTAAGGGCCTTGGGATTTTGCTCTCCCTTGCTTACTGGAGCAACTAGAAAGATATCAACAATCTCCCCCGCCCTAAGGCTGTTGCCCAATGTCAATGCTGGCGTTGCTGGGATAGCAATAGTGGCAGTATCAGTAATGAGTTTGGCATCGATTTTCTGACTCAATTGTGCTTTCTCGAATGGTTTCCCCTGGGAGATCTGGGTGAGTGTGTAGCGGTCTAGAATATCCATGGACTCTTTGAAAGTTGTTTGGCTAATATCTCTCTTGCGATAAGTTTTTTCTTGGAGATCGCTCTTAAGGATCTGGTGATAGGGATGGAGGTCAACTGCTGCAACCGAAATCTGAATTTGTTCTCTAGATTCGCGCCCAGCCAGACATAATGCAAAAAAAATTCCAATTAATAGTATTGATAGTACTAGGCGCTGACTAAGAGCACTAAATGAGAAAAATGAAACCAGTTCGTTTTTTGTTTTAATCCCGATTATTTTCATCATCTTCATTGTTTTCATTTGTGTATATCAGGCTTCCTACCTTGTTTCTATACAAGAAAGCACATATCATTTGCCATTTTGCTCGTTCATCTTCTTTTCCTGGTTTCATGGGTAAAGGAAGACGCATTTTCTTGAAAACCTCGTTTCGATATAGGTCGAATGCAGCCTTAATCTGTTGGGAACAACAAATAGCACTATCTAGGGCTCCTTGATAGGCTAGCCATGAAACTAAAAATCCCCCCCAGAAACAAGCTAAAAAAAGCTGCCAAGAGCCACCTACGACTATTAGGTAAATGCCACTAATACACGCAAAGAATCCACTGAGAATCGAAAGAGAGAGGAGAAATTCGAGTGCTCCTCTAGCCTCAGCAATAGACTGAATAAATCTTTCTGGCAGTAGATAGTAAAGCCGTGGCCATATTAAAACGGCATCAATCTTATATCGCCTATATGGATATAGTTCCGAGTTCTTTAAAATATTACCTAAACGAGTAGGCATGACGTCAGCTTTATCGAGTGGAAGAGGATAGTTAATATAGATTTCCTCATAGCATTCATCGTCAGGATTCTTCTGCAATCTAGCATCAAGAAAATCCAGATGTTTTCTATAATAATTACTGCCAAAATTATTTAAATACTTGCCTAGTGGAAAATTCCAATATCCCTCGTAAAATCTAAGAATTTTCATTGATTGACTTTCTAGAATATGGGAAAAGTAAGTAATCCAGGCAAGAAATCCAACAATTTGTAATAGCTGTGATGTGGGATATTGCTTTTCCCATGCCTGTATAAAAAACAGAAGATTTTGTGATCCTGAGCCTAACAGGAAAACCATGATTAGGAGTGTCCAGAAAATGAGGCTAGGAAAAAATGAATTGAGGAGAAACCGACGATTGAATATGCTCGTAACTTCCTTGAGGGCGGTGCCAAACATATCATCTCCTTAATTTTTAATCTTGCTCCGACTTTGCACAGCCGACTTCCTGGTGTGCTTTACCTATTCATCGTAAGCAGAGCCACCTTCTGTCCCTGTTTTATGGCTTCCTCCTAGAGCCCCATCGCTACTTGCATAATCTCCACCTATGTAACCTATGGAGGGCGCATCCAACACTTCTGTAAGCGGGTTGTAGTATTCACTAAGTGATTGTAATAGCAGGGTGGCGTGCTCTACAGGAACATGATTATGTAGAAGGAATTGCAACAATTGCTCAGCTTTCTCTTCATAATCATGAGATTCTAGCTCTTCATATTCACGAGCTTCTAGAATTAGTTTCAATAACTCTTCGGTACCAACATCAGTATCTAGAAGTGGTAGCAATAGCTGTGTAGCGCTCTCAGCAGGAATATGAGTGTCTAGAAGTAATAATAATAACTTTGCAAGTTGGTTTTGCATAATATCAGTAAACCATTTGTATTTTGATTGTGTCCTAAGTCTACAAAGACGAGATGAGGAAGTTGTGAGATTGCTTGTTATTTGGTTTTGTCTTGACCTTTGACTTCAATGCGATTCGGACAGATGAACGCTTCCAAGACATCATCAAGGCATAGTGTCTTGACGGCAAAGTTAGATGGGCAAGAATAGAACTCCCTTGATACATAAGGGTTTGGGTTTAACGGGCAGGGGTAAATTAAGCTGGCCTCCTGGCACGATCGCCGCCTGTGCCACCGTCGCAAACCCACAAAGGTTCGTCTTGCCCTGGACTTTGCCGGATCCCATGTAGGGAAATTGCTTGCCCAATACCGTCACGGTGCCGTTGACTTGGTAAGTAATCTCTAGCGACTCCCCAACCTTGCCAAACAGATAAATATTGCCATTGCTATCTTTGTACGGCGGCAGCGGGGCGGCCAGGACGGGTAGCGGTAGCGCGAAACCAACGAGGGCAGCGGCGAAGAATCTCATGGTAAAGCCTCACAATAACGGTGAACCAACGAAGGCCATGGAGTAGCCCGATAAACCGCAGCTTCCGCAGTAGGCCAGGGCAGCGGGTATCTTGCCAAACGGCGCGATAATTCTCGATCGGCATCAACCCCGCGATCGCTCCAATTTCTTGCCAGCAGAAGGGCTGGTGTCGTGCTTGCAGTGCCAACTTCTTAAAGAGTGCCGAGGCCGTTGAACGGGCTGGATGACGCACGATCGCGGTGGGTGCAAATCCGATTTTGTAGCCTAGGTGGGTCGCCCGTTGTCCCCAGTCCTTATCCCCCAAGCTCAGGACATTGGCGAAGGTTCCCACTCGTGCAAAGGCTGCGCGGGGAATCGCAAGGTTAGCGGTTGCCCCATAGCCAAGGGAGACATACTGTTCCTGTTGGAGATGCACGATCGAATCCGCTAACTCGATCAGGGTGGGTGTTTCCGCCTGATAGAAAAACTGAATGTGCCCTGCGATGAAGTCATAGGTGCCCGATCGCTGGCTCGATCTCATGGCCTTGACAATTTCAGCCAACCAAATCACCACGGGCTGACAATCGCTATCGGTAAAGACCAACAGATCACCACGGGCAACACTCGCCCCAAGATTTCGGGCTGCATAGCTTCCTGACCAGGGCTGCTCGTAGTAGCGACAAAAGCCATACTGGGCGCAGATTCCCGCCAGCTCTGAACTTCCGCCATCATTCACCACAATGACCTCGTAGTGGGGATAGGTCTGGGCTGCTATCCAATAGAGACACCAATGGAGCGGATGCCCTGCGGTTGAGCGGCCATGAACCGGGATGATAATGCTGATGAAGGGAGAATCGGTAAGCATAAAAAAAGGGGGGAATTGCACCCCCTAGAACATTGCGTTCAACTTATTGAGATGACACTATGACCCAGAACTGACGATCGGCTTGTAGGTGATGTTATCCCGGCAAAGCCAAGCGGGGGCAGTGGGAATCGAAGAGAACGAGACGGGACCAGAGCCTAGGTCAAAGGTTTGGCTAGCGGTGAAGGGCTTGGTGGTGGAGTTGGAGAGTTTGCCGAAGCCGCAGGCATTGGTTTTCACGACTTTGTTAACGGCGGCGAGGTAGTCTGCTTTCACACTGCTGGAAGGCGTCAGACCCACAAGAACCACGGCACCATCGGGCGTAATAAAGTTACTGCTGCGGGATTCTTCAAGCTGGCCGGTGGCAAGGCACTTGGGCAGGAGTGCCGAGGGTAAGGATGCTTTATTGATGGTGGAGCCGTTGACGGTGAAGCTATCTGGAACAGCAGCAGTGGAGCTATTGCGCCAGATAGCCACTCCGCAGGCGTTGACGCTCAGGCTCTTGGTTTTGGGCGCGTCAGTGATGGCGATCGTGACTTCGCCGTTATTGGCTCCCCCCACATAGATATTGCCCTTATCATCCTTGTGGTTGGTGAATCCTGTGGGTTGGGCATTCACTTGGACTGCACTAGCCAGGGGGCCGATCGCGACTCCGATCGCGCTGAGGATTAAGGCGGATTTTCTAAGATTCATGGATTTTCCTAAAAATGGGAATGCTATTTCTAGATTGAGAAGGAATAGCATTCCTTACACTGTTGTTAACACCGTTAACTTGAATGTCAAAGATAAAGTTTCTACAAGTGGTTCCTGTCGTGGCGATCGTGGGGCTGTTGGCGGCTGGCTGGCTCAATCGGCAAGCGGCGATCGACCTGGTGGGAACGGCGCAAAAAGCAGATAAACAAGAGGCGATGAATAGCCAATACGATCGGGTGACTCGTGTGGTGGATGGAGACACGATCGAACTTGCCAAGCTGGGAAAAGTCCGGCTCTGTGGGATTGATGCTCCAGAGAAGTCCCAGCCTTTAGGCAATGAATCGAAGGCGGCGCTGGCTCAGATGGTGGAGGGCAAGGAAGTTGCGGTGATGGTTGTAGACAAGGATCGCTATGGCCGATCGGTGGCGGAGGTGTTTGTCCCCACGGGGCAAGATGCCGAAGTGCATGTGAATGGTGAGCTGGTACAGATGGGCATGGCCTATTACTATCAGCAGTATGCGGATAAGTGCCCAAATCAAGCGCTGTTAGCCGGTGCGGAAGCCCAGGCCAAGACCCGGAAGGCTGGAGTCTGGAGCCGCAAAGATGCGGTGAAACCCTGGGAATACCGCAAGGCTGTGAGCTAGTTGGCGACTAGCTTGAGGACTTTTTGCAGTTTGCGCTCAACGTCGGATAGTCTTTGTTCCATGCCTTTGACTTTTTCTGGTGGGTTAATTTGAAGGTACTGGCAAACGGCGGCGGCGACGAGTTGCGACTCGTTGATTCCGGCTTCCTGACAGTGTTCAGCGACTTTACGTTTAATATCCGGGGGAACTCGTCCTGCGATAAGTGCCTGAGCCATGATCCGTAAACTAGATTAATCGTGATAACGGTGTTTTTGTATTGTTCCCAGCATTGTTGCAGGTGTGATACTTCGTTAATTGAGTTATCTCGGTTAACGCAATCGGGGGGCAGAATTGGGGATTTTAAAGATTCTCAATTGAGGGGGGTCGATTCTCAATAGAGTCTCATTTTTGTCTGGATTTTTTGAGGGAAATGGCGGAACCCTTGACTTTCCAGTAAACTGAAGTTCGTAAAATAAGAAAAAGACGAACTCTGACCATGCCCAAGGTCGATCGCAACGGACAGGCTTCAATCTGGGAAAATGAGGCGCAATTTCTCGCGGTCTTGGCAGAAATGCCCCCGGCTCCGGCAGCGGTGATGATGGTGTGTTACTACACTTGCTGTCGTGTGGGGGAAGCGGTACAGCTCCGGCGCGAAGATATTGTCAATGGCGCGATCGTCTTCCGCAAGGACACGACCAAGACTAAGCAGTCTCGATCGGTGCCTCTCAATCGGAAGTTATTGCCTGTCCTGGAACAGTTACCCACTCAGGGCTATCTGTTTCCCGGTCGGAAGGGACATTTGACGACAAGGGCAGTGGATAAGGCGTTGCGTATTGCCTGCGATCGGTTGGGGTTAGCGGGGTTCAGTACCCATAGCAATCGGCGGACGGCGGCGACGCGGTTGAGCCAGTCGCAACCGTTGAAGGTGGTACAGGAGATTGGTGGATGGTCGCAGCTTGGGGCGTTGCAGCGTTATTTAGAGGTGAGTGAGGAACAGAAGCGGGGCGCGATCGACCTGCTGTAATTGTTTTCTCTAGCTACACTTTAGTAATAAGTGTTTAGTGACAACTGTCACGGTAAGCTGCAATGAAGACAATTAAGCTCAAAATCTCCCCGACTCCCGAACAAGTTGCAACGATCGGGCAATATCTAGAAGAGTTAACGTGGCTCTGGAATCAAGTTCTAGCCAACACGCTACATAATCACTGTCTTGACTGGTATAGCTGGGCTGAGAAACTCAATGTCAAGGCTCAGAAGGCTAAAGCGGACTTAGATAATCTCAAGCCCCAAGATAAAGAGCTTGTTTTGGGCTACTACTATGCGCATGGTAGAGAGCGACCCCGCTTGACCACTGAAAAAGCTAAAAAAATGGTTGCTAAGTTTGAAATTTTGGAGAGCTGGGAGCCGTTCGATTTTGATGGGATTGTTCGGTGTCCCTTGTAGATCGGGCAGAGTCCTTACTTTGGGGTGGCTTGCCGCATTGCGATCGGGGGAAGCTATTGGAAAAAAGATGAATCCTCTTCCATTCCTTATCGGACGAAGAAGGGGGAATTAAAACATAAGCCTGGTTCCAAACTGGTACAGGGTGACAAGCCCTATACACCCATTGAAATTAAGCCCCATGAATATCGTATGGCTCAATCTGGAAAGTTTGCTGGACTAGCTTTAGAGACTCCTTTGCACTGGGATAACATGACCATTTTGAATAGTCTCAGGCAAGATCAGATCAAAAAACAGTATGGTGAGGAGTCTTTGCAGTACCTAGAGGAAAAACAGAAGTTAGAGGAGATTGAGGCTACAATTTGGCAAGATAGCCGCCGCCGAAAGCATGAAACAAGCGTTTCTGTTGGGATTGATCCGGGGGTGGTATCGGTCATTGCAACTGATCATGGTGCGTTATTCCGTCCCAATTTGTCTCGGGATGAGAACGGATGTCGAAGGTCGCAGTTAGGCTGAAACCCTTTTAGGGATTGAAACATCTATATATTATCGAAGAGTCGGCGTAAAATCTCTGGCTTCAGACACGGGGATATAAGCCGAGCGACTGACCAACGGGAAGAAGCAAACTAGATCTTGTTCACCAATCAAGCTAATCTTATGCTACAACTCAAAGCATAAACATTAGACAGGTCGAACTAATGCTGATTCTTGAATTTAAGGTAAAAGGCAAGCCTGACCAGTATTCTGGTATTGACGATGCAATTCGGACAACTCAGTTCATTCGGAATAAATCAATCCGCTATTGGATGGATAACCCGAAGGCAAGCAAGTATGACTTGAATAAGCAATGTGCAGTACTGGCAAAAGAGTTTGACTTTGCCAATGCTTTGAATTCTCAAGCCCGTCAGTCTGCGGCTGAACGAGCTTGGTCGGCTATCAGTCGGTTCTATGAAAATTGCAAGAAGAAAGCTCAGGGCAAGAAAGGTTATCCCAAATTCCAGAAAGACTGTCGCTCGGTTGAGTACAAGAAAACTGGATGGAAGCTCAGTGACGACCGCAAATACATCACTTTTACTGACAAGAAAGGGATTGGGCGGTTAAAGCTGATGGGTAGCCGTGACCTGAATTTCTACCAGCCTGACCAGATTAAACGAGTGCGTTTAGTCCGTCGAGCGGATGGGTATTACGCTCAATTTGCAATGAGTATAGACCGACAAGAATCGGTTCAACCATCAGGTAACGCCATCGGGTTAGATGTGGGGCTGAAAGAGTTCTACACCGACTCGAATGGTGTTGCTGTCAACAATCCCCGCTTTCTACGCAACGGTGAGAAACGCTTAAAACGGGCGCATCGCATCGTTTCACGGCGGCAGAAGGGAGGGAACAATCGGCGCAAGGCAATTAACCAACTAGGGAAACGCCACCTCAAAATAAGTCGGCAACGTAAAGACCATGCCATTAAGTTGGCACGGTGCGTCATCACATCTAACGATGTAGTCGCCTACGAAGATTTGAGCGTGAAGAATCTAGTTAAAAACCATTGCCTTGCCAAGTCGATTAACGATGCAAGTTGGTATCAGTTTCGAGTGTGGCTGGAATATTTCGGCAAGGTGTTTGGCAAAATCACCATTGCTGTACCGCCACACTATACGAGCCAGAATTGCAGTGCTTGTGGCCAGGTCGTTAAAAAATCGCTTTCAGTTCGTACTCATGTTTGTGAGTGTGGCTGTGAGCTTGACCGTGACCACAATGCAGCAATCAACATCTTGCAACGGGGTTTGAGTACCGTGGGGCACACGGGAATTAACGCTTTGGGAGATTTGACCTCTACTTTGGCTGAATCCGTTCTGCCTGAGCAAGTCGAATCGTAGATCAAAGAATCCCCTGGCTTCTAGCCACAGGGAGTGTCAATAAGGAGTTTTGATCCGCCCTCTATCGTCGCAGTTAGGCTGAAACCCTTTTAGGGATTGAAACCGGCTCCATTTCGCAGGCTGCGCGGGCTTCGTACAGTCGCAGTTAGGCTGAAACCCTTTTAGGGATTGAAACTCTTACTTCCCCTACCCTGGCAGATTCGGCACCGATAGCCCATTCCGCTGAATCACACCCTCTAAAATCTCAATCCGCTCTCGCATTTCACCGGGAGCCTGTGTCCGACAATCTGAAAATCCCACACTATCGAGGTCAAGGAAAAACGCGATCGACATCTCCAGAACAGCCTCGATCGGGCATTCATTTTCCGCAGCATACTGAACCAGAGCCTCTCGAATGTGGCTAGGAAGTGTGTCGATAAAGGATCGGGCGGCAACGGATGAAAGACCTTCGGTGAGCTGCATGGGCGTTAATCCTCACTCTGTCGGATACGACTGTTATCGCTTGACCCAATTGTTAGTCAAATTTTAAGAGCTGCGCCACCAATTCATCCTGCGTCAACTGCAACACCATCTGAGCACGCTCCAGTGGCCCCATTTCCAACAGCACCGGCATAACCTGAGCCAGATCAGGCGTCATGGCCCCATACCGCTGCTGTAACAGTCGTTCCACCTCTTCCTGCTTCGCGGCTTGTCGCGCTTCCTGTTGCGTTGTTTCCAACCACTTTTGATAGACCGGGGATAACTGCATGATTAATTCCTCCTCGCTCTTGTTCACATTCTGACGGCTTCTCAGCAAAATTTGCAACTGTGCCAACGCCTCCAGCGCATGGAGCTGCATCCAAGTTTGCGGCATCGCCAACAGTTCCTCCACGGCCCTGCGCTGCACCGAGTCCCGCCCCAACAACCGTAACCATAACGTTTCTGGCGTAGTGGGAAGCTGATGAATTACTACGATCGCAGTCTGCAAACTCTCCGGCAAGAAAAACACCCCATCGCCCCAGCCCGGTTTCAGCAACGCCCCAAAGCTGGTCAAGACCTTCTCAGAAGCCGTAGGTACACAAATCCATAACCAGGGCAAATCGCCATCCTGAAATTTCTGTTTCTGTTTCTTGGCCTCCCGCTCCAAATCCGCTTGGATGGTCAGGAGCTTATTGAGGCAGCCTTTGATTTCCTTAATGGGGGCAGGGTTGCGAAACGGTTCAATCAGACAAGGGTAAGACACCATCCGGCCCAATAGGCCGAACTCATCCCGGCTAATCGGCGGTTCTGGTTTGGGCTTAAACCACAGATCGACCTGGCGCTGGGTAATGGGCGGCACCTCCCGGCTAATTTCAACCTCCTCGCCCAAGGGGTCAAGCAAGCCATAGAGATACTGTTTCACAAAGGTATCGTGGGGTTTCTGGGTCATTCCTCAAAGGGCATTGTTTGTAGGCGTTCTAGCAGTCTCAGCGCTTCGGCCTTGAGAGCATCCTCTACCATTACGCCTCGATATCCCGATCGAGCTTTTCATAGATCGCTTCAAGGATCCATTGATGACGACTAGGGGACGGCTTCCGACTTTCCACGGCTGCATCGATGCGCTGGAGAAGACTCAACGGCAGTCGGAGCTTTACACCGCTCTCCTCCTCTTTCTCCTTCGGAGGCCGACCTCGTTTCCCCTCTGCTTTCTCCTCGACGACTGCGATCGTGGGACTAATGGGGACATTTGCCACTGAACCACCCTTTTCAATAAAGTCCTCTGGTGTGGTTGCTTTGGGTCTACGAGTAATCGCCATTTCAACCTCGTTTAAGCCTCTAGTAAAGATTATTATAGACTCAAATAAGGATTATTATGACATCATTTAAACATCGAAAAGATGTTTATATAGAGTTTTTAACTCAGCAATAGCTTTACTGTCCTTGGGTTTAAGTTCGGTCACAGCAAGACCTTGGGCAGCGGCAGCCCGGAACGCTTTACGATTTCCGAGGGGTGCATCTAGATAGTTCAGTCCAGGAATATCCCGTGCAATGTCTGCGGCCTCTCGGTTATCGGTGCCCTGGGCATCGGCTCGGTTAATGATGCAAAATGCCCGGAGTTTGTCGTTAAACGCTTTGGCTTCTTCCACCAACTCCCCAACACTATCGAGTGTCCACACATCAAAGCTCCCTGGCAGGAAGGGCACCACATAGACATCGGCAACCAGTAACGCGGCTCGTTGTCCTGCGGTATCCCGTCCCCCGACATCAATCACCACATCGTCATACTTGGGGGCGAGTTTCATCACCTCACTGCGGACAGCGGCCCCATGCAGTTTGATGGAGGTATAGCCCACTTCACCCAAAGTCTCGTTTCGGACTGCTGTGAAATCGGTGGCCGTCGCTTGCTCATCTGCATCCACCAAGAGAACATCCTGTCCGGTTGCAGCTCGCAAGACTGTCATACTGGTTGCCAGTGTTGTCTTCCCAACTCCCCCCTTGATTCCTCCACAGACCAGAATCATAGAGACTCCTAAAAACCATTATGAAAATGCTTTATAAGCATAACTCTAATGTTGATTTAAAGTTAAATAGATATTTTTGTGATGTCATTAAAATGTTAAAAATCCCTCGATCGTTGCATTAGCTGCTCACTGTTTACCCTCCTTATAATGTTCTGTACCCAACACGCGAGATCTGACCATGCAACCATCTGAAACTCAAGCAGAATTGCGGGTTCGAGTGCCTGAGCAAGTTCGGGCAGCGCTGGAAGCTTACGCTGCTGACAGAAATTTCTCGATGGATTTTGTGATCGAGCTAGCGCTGTCGCAGTTTTTAGATTTAGATGCAGTTACCTTTGAGGACTGCAACCCAGTGATGACGCCTGGTCAGTTGCGGGAACAAATCGAAATCCTGCAATACCAGCTTGCTAAGCAGCAATCCGCAGCCTAGGGCGGTAGTCTGAATAGACCTCATTTATCGCTTTAATCAGTCATTACAGAATTCAAGACTGACAGCGATTAGGAGTAGCCCTCTTCCTGTAAGACGGATTCCACATCCCGTTTGCCATGCAGTACCCTCACAACTTCCAGGACAGAAGCTGCAACGCGATAGAAAATCACCACTTCTCCCGCCGGATAGCTTCTGATGCCGGTTTGAAGCTCATCCCGAATCCGTCCTGCATTGGGGAACTGCAAAAGGAGGCGAAACTTTACTTCAATTTCATCCAACCGACGATCGGCAATCTCTAACCCGCTATATTCCGCCCAGCCCCGCCAAATATCCCGCAAGTCTTGTTGAGCTTGCTCCGTCAATCGCAACTGAACCCTCATACCGATCGACCTAGCTCCGATCTACCCTGTGTCTTGATGTCATCAAAGAGGCCATGCAAGGTTGCTTCGGTATATTCAGTTGTTTGCCCTTGCTGAAGCTGTTGTAGCCCCACTGCCAGATCCTGCCGTAGAGCCACTCGCTTGAGTTCCTGTAATTCCGCTTCTAGGGCTTGCAAGCGATCGGTCTGAGCCTGGAAGGATGCCGCATCTTGCACCACCACCGCAGCTTTGCCATTGACGGTGAGGATAAGAGGAGTATGGGTCGATTGCACCTGCTCTACATAACTGCTGGCGTTGCGCTTGAAGTCAGTCAGGGACTGAATATTTTGCAGGGGAATCATAGCACTTAATTCAGAGTCGAATTCAATGCTTTATTCTAAGCTTTATTTGTGTGAGATCGGGAAATATCTGCGAAAGTTGTGGTTTGGAGGAGGGCCGATTCTTCTATTGCGCCCCAGCCCTTGTCATCCTTCGCTCTCATTCGGTATAAGCTGAAAACCTATGTGAGCACATTATTGTGGTTAGAGTTTTGTGAGCGATCGTTCCTTGCCAGCGGGCCTTTATGAACAAACGCTGCTTGACCTCAAACGTCGCATTCGATCGGCGCAGGTACGGGCAGCTTTGGCAGTGAACCAGGAGTTGTTGTTGTTGTACTGGCAGATTGGGAAAACCATTCTGGAACAGCAGCAGCGGGAAGGCTGGGGCACCAAGGTGATCGATCGCTTAGCCCGCGATTTAAAGCAGGAGTTTCCCTCCTTGGGGGGCCTGTCCTCCCGCAATCTCAAGTACATGCGAGCCTTTGCGGACGCCTATCCTGATTCAGAATTTGTGCAGCGCTGCGTTGCACAAATTCCTTGGCGACACAACTTGGTGCTCTTAGATAAGTTAAAGCGGCCAGAGGAACGGGTCTGGTATGCCCAGCAGGCCCTCGAAAATGGTTGGAGTCGGGATGTCCTAGCCTTGCAAGTTGAGAGTGACCTCTACCGCCGTCAGGGGAATGCGGTGACTAATTTCGATCGCACCTTGCCCCAGCCCCAGTCCGACCTAGCCCAGCAACTGATTAAAGATCCCTACCATCTAGAGTTTCTGACACTGGGAAAAGATGCTCAGGAACGGGATTTAGAAACCGCACTGATTACCCATATCCGTGATTTTTTGTTGGAGTTAGGCGTGGGGTTTGCTTTTGTCGGCAGTCAATATCGACTGGAGGTGGAGGGGGACGAATTTTTTGTTGATTTGCTTTTCTATCACCTCAAACTACGGTGTTATGTAGCGATCGAGCTGAAGATGACGGATTTCAAACCGGAGTATTCCGGCAAGATGAATTTCTATGTGGCGGCGATCGATGATTTGCTACGGCATCCTAGCGATAACCCGACGATCGGGATCATCCTATGCCGAGATAAGAAGAAAACGATCGCTGAGTATGCCCTTAGAAATGTCAATTCACCGATCGCAATTTCGACCCATCACTTGCCGAAGCAGTTGGAAGACCAGCTACCGACGATCGAGCAATTAGAAACAGAGATTAACAGTGTCGTTTCAGAACTAGCTGAGCAACCGGAAAGCGAATAGCCAACATACAGACCAGTGTTTTACGTATTGAATGTGTCTTTGACTCCTAAATCGATATAAGGCTGACCTATCTCTTTAGCATGAAGTAAGGCTTGTTGAATATGTTCAGGTAATTCTGACAGCGCTTTGCTAAAACGCCGAGTTGGTTCCCAATTAGGAACAGGCCATGAATACCCCACATTTTTTTCTGCCTCAGAAACAGCGACTAAGCCAATTCCGTCCCATGTGTAGGTCATGTAGAGAATTTGCATCCCTTCATTTTCTTGTTCTCTCACTGTATACATATGGTGATTCTCGTGAAACTGGCTTTGTATAAGAGCGCAGTAGATGAGTAAGCAAATTGGTTACTGAAAATATCGTTATCTATACCTTCAAACACAGCACGACTGTTGACAGTATTCCACAGGAATAACTTTCCTAACGCTCATAGGAAGTGGTATCAAACCCGCGATCGTGGAGTGCTTGCAAGAGGTTGTGTTGTTGGATGAGGTGCTGATTTTCAGGTTTCTTCAGCCAGTCCATGAAAGCTTCTGCGGCAATATCGCTCAGTGTCCAATCCTTTCCCCCATTCTTGAGGGGAGCAATAGCCCGGATCAACAAATCTAAGTCAGTGGGCAACTGTGCCCGAAATTGAATGGTTTTAGGCTTGCTGACCATAGGACATAGAAGAACGAGTAACGGCCAATCATTCTGGCATAGGAAAACTAGGGGATTCAGAAAAGAGCAATTTTGCTTAATTGCTTAATTGCTTAATTGCTATGATGGACTTATCAAAAACCGAGGTGCAGGCGACCAACCACAACACCTCGGCTACCCCATACATGAGGTATTCCCATCATGGCAAATACGGTTTGGATTAATGAAGCTCAAACCCATGAGCTGGGTTCATTTTGCGATCGAGATTCCGGTCACGAATTTGTGAATGGCAATATTATTGAGGCCGTTCGCCAAGAAACCAACGCCTTTGAGCGGGGGGACGAAGTTGTCTGGACAGATGCGTCTATCAATCCCGATGAAGTCTATCAGGTGCCCGAGGATCAGCGCTTTAACATCTACTTTGCAGAGACAGATTCCCAAGGGGTCTACACTCCCAGTCTCTATGCACCTGGACGCTAAGGGAGGACGACACCATGACCCAACGTGTCTTTTTTGCCAATCAAGCCCAACCAGAAGAACAGGGGAGCTTTACCGATCGGGCGTCTAAGATTACCTACTGCAACGAGTCCAAGACTGAAACCCTCAACCATGCAGCCATGACCGAGGAGCATGGCGGTATGACGGACATGCGCTATGACTACGATGTGGGCGATCCCAACCGCTTACCCGAAGATACTCGATTTAATACAACCGTTCTAGAGCTAGACCCGTTAGGATTTGAATATCCCGCTAGATATGAGCCAGGACGATGACCCAAACCCAGCAACAACTTGAGATGGCAATGCACAGTCAATCGACGATTCGCACGATCGCGCAGGCAGCTCGACTTTCTAACGGGGCTGTATTGCGTCAATTGAAAGCCCGTGGCAAGTTTTCTCAAGTCACTGTGAAAGTCAATACCTAACCCTACTTGGAATGCCAACACCAACGCGAGAACCCCTATGAAGGGTTACAGTGGAGAAACAAAGGGAAACCTTTGAATCAACTTTTTCGGCTCCTTAGATGTGTCTTTAGACGTGTCTGAGGAGCCTTAGTGGTGCAGAAAACTCAGGGCAGTCTCATCATGAGAATCGGAGCACTTGGGCAAATTCAATATGCTCCTCTAAAACACGACGTTTACGCCGGGATGCACAGGCGGGAGGGGGATTTCGTTTGGGCAAAGCCAAGAGTTTGGGCAGAGGCAAGCGCTCGTAGCAAAGCCGAGCCAGTTCGCGAAGACCGAGTTGCAGAAAACTCAAGCCCCGGGTAGTGTGCCAATCGAGCCGTGAACGGTATCCAGCTTGTACCACCATCATGCCGAGCATCAGGGCAATCAGGGAGGCACAATCGAGCAGCATGAATAAGCAAGTGAGGGCTTGAGGATTGCGTAAGCCGGATTTCACCACCCCAAAGGCAGCCGACTTGTAATCCTTAAAATGAGGTTCAATGCCCCCAAACCGCTTGCCATAGAGCGCAAAGGTTTGCAGGGACGGGGTCTGGTCAGACAGCACAGCCCAAGCCTCTTTAGCCTCTGGCAGCTTAGCGGTGACCAAATGGCAAGCAAAGCCATCGAGCACCTGCACGTTTTCAAACAGGTAGGCTTGGCCTTCAGGGGGCACCAGTTGTGCAACCGATTGAGTCGCACCGTTGGAGAGGGTGATGTTTAAATCCGATTTGGCCCGAATCGCCCAAGACCAATGGTGTTGTCGTAGCCAATGAATCAACTTGCTGTGCTCAAAGCCTCGATCTGCTAGCAAGGTGACTTGGCATTGGGGTGGCAAGACCCGTTTAGCGCAATCAAGGACGCTCTGATACTGGTTAAAGCCCACGCTGGCACTGCCATGCTCAATGACAGTCTGAGCCAGGGTGATAGACCGTCCACCCCACACCAAGCACACTGCTATTAGACAAAATTGATCCCACAGGACACTGGTATCGAGCGTTAACAAAACTGACTCCCCTGCAAACGCTGACAGAACCTGCTGTAGCATCGTTCGTAAAATTGTTCTGCACTAATCTGGCGATTGTGCAGGAAGTAGCTGAACCGTTCTAGGTGGGCACGGGCTTGGCAGCCTCGATGACTCAGATAGGGAATCCATTGCCCCATGCAGGCACTGCTGGATTGCAAGATGGCGGCCAGCATTTCGGCAAATCCTTGGAGGTGTCGTTGGTCTTTAGGCTCAACCCATTGACGTAGCTGGTCTTGCAGTTGACGATATAACAGGGGGATTTCCATGGGAGTTGCTTTGAGTTGGGGAACTTAAGCCTCTCATGAAATGCCCCCTTCAACCATCCCTGTCTCAATTGAGACTTCACCTATAGCAACCCTTTCAACTCTTTTCTGCACCACTAAGCACTTGGCGTTGGGATCAAGATGCCGGAGATTGGTTTATTGATCTACCCTTTGACTTTGCAGGTCAGTCAGTGGCTAGCATCAATCATTGGGTTGCAGAAAATCTATCCGTCAGCCTAGTGGACTGTCAGTTTTCAATTTGTGGATAGAGGCGCTTCAGTCGAATCCGAGCATCGGCAGTAGTAAACTGCCAATCTACTGCCTTTTGCAATTGATTACGTTCAGTGTACCAAGCCTGGGTTT
>NZ_JBLZFX010000085.1:0-26958 GCF_050753345.1 Alkalinema pantanalense CENA528
CATTCAAGTCTTCACCACCCCAGAGCACCCCTTGGTGATGTTTCTGGATGATTTGCAGTGGGCGGATTCTGCTTCATTAAATTTGATGCAAGTGTTGATGACTGAAGCATCGCTGGGTTATTTATTGCTGATTGGAGCCTATCGGGATAACGAAGTGTTTGCGGCGCATCCGTTAATGTTGACCCTCGACACAATCCAAAAAGCGGGGGAAATGGTAAATACGATCGCTCTCCAACCCCTGAGCCAGCCCAGTTTAAATCAGTTGATTGCGGATACGCTGCACTGTGCGGAGCCGTTGGCTGAGCCGTTAACGGAACTGGTGATGCAGAAGACCCAGGGTAATCCCTTTTTTGCCACCCAATTTCTCAAAACCTTGCATCAAGATAAGCTGATTAATTTTGATGCAGCTGCGGGCCATTGGCAATGTGATATTGCACAGGTTCGGGATGCGGCATTGACCGATGATGTGGTGGAATTTATGGCGTTGCGGTTGCAAAAACTGCCGGAAGCAACGCAAAAAATTTTGAAACTGGCGGCTTGTATTGGTGCTCAGTTTGATTTGGAAACACTGGCGATCATCTCAGAGCAATCTCAAACCGAAGTCGCTACAGTGCTCTGGAAAGCGCTACAGGAAGGATTCGTATTACCGCAAAGTGAGATTTATAAATTCTACGTGGGGGGAACGGAGAACACGCCCAACCAAGAACACGACACGCTGTATTACAAATTTCTCCACGATCGCGTTCAACAAGCGGCGTATTCACTCATTCCAGAAGAGCAGAAGGTGACAACCCACTGGCAAATCGGTCAGATCCTCTGGAAAACTTGGTCGCAACAACAACAGGATGAACAAATTTTTGATTTGGTCAATCAATTGAATTTGGGTAAAGCCATGATTACCCACGTCGATCAACAGCGGCAGCTTGCACTATTAAATCTACAAGCTGGAAAGAAAGCTCAGCTTGCTGCCGCCTATCAAGCAGCCCAAGCCTACTGCGAAATTGGTATTGATCTCCTCCCAGCAGATGCCTGGGAAACCGATTATCAGTTGAGTTATGCGTTACATCGACAGGGTTCAGAAGCTGCTTACCTCAGTAGCAATTTCGATCGGGCAGAGAACCTGTATCAAAGAACGCTTGCCCAGGCTCAGACACCCCTCGATCAAGCGGTGATTTATCGGGTGCAGATGACGCAATATCAACTTCAGGGGCGCAATGCTGAAGCGATCGCAATTCAACGCCAAAGCTTACAAATACTCGGCTGGTCTATGCCAGTGGATACAGAAAGCACTCAACAGCACCTCGATGAAGAAATTGCGACGGTGAATCAGTTCCTAGAGCAGCACACCGTTGAGTCGATTTTGACATTACCGAAAATGGTGAATGACACCACCGCAGAAATATTGCGGATTTTACAAATTCTCTTTTACGCTGCATGGCTAGACGGGCAACCCACCCTAGCATTACTAGCACTGGCAAAAATGACCACCTTATCGTTGCAACATGGCAATAGCGATATGTCGCCCTTTGGCTATGTAGGGTACGGACTAATTGCCAACGCACTGCTGAAAAATGCTGATCAAGCCTATCAGTTTGGTCGCATGGCAGTACAACTTTGCGAGCAATTTGATAACGCAGATGTTCGCGGCATGACGAACTTCCTATTTGCTGCCGATGTGCATAGTTGGCGTCGTCCAATCCGAGCCGCTGATACTTACTATGAGAATGCCTTGAAGCATGGCATGGATGCTGGCAATTGGTTGACGGTTGGCTTCATGATGATGCAAAGTGGCTCCGATCGGCTCACCTATGGCAAAAAACTGAATGACCTCTACGAAATTGCCCAAACCCATGCGGCGTTTTTGCGTCAGATCAAAAGTCTAGAGAACCTAGATGCCTTGACTGTCGGAGTGTTGCAACCCATTCGTAATCTTTTAGGGTTAACCCATACTTCATTCACCTTTGATGATGATGATTTCAGTGAAGCAGAGTATTTGCAGAAATATCACAAGACTGCCTATCATTTAGCCTGGTTCTATTCTGTCAAGATTCGCCATGCTTACTTATTCGAGCAGACTGGCGTCTATTCAGAATTGATTCCTAAACTCAGTATCATTCAAGATACGATTCCCAGTCATGCAAAACTTCCATCTAGTGTTTTTTATGTGATCTTGATGCATTTGGCACTGATTGAGAGAAGTCATGAAGAATCGCAGCGTCAGCTCCATTGGCGAGCCATATTCCCCTTAGAAGAACAGTTAAACCATTGGGAGAACGATTGCCCTGAAAATATTCGCCACAAATGCCTACTCGTGCAAGCTGAGAAAGCACGCCTCAATGGGCAACAGGCGGAAGCAATAAATTGGTATGACCAAGCGATCGCTCAAGCGAATTCTCAGGGATATGGTTATGAAGAAGGACTTGCTAATGAACTTGCTGCAAAATTCTACCTCAACTGGGGTAAAGAAAAAGTCGCCGCAGGCTACATGCAAGAAGCCTACTATTGCTATGCCCGATGGGGAGCCAAAGCCAAAACCGACAATCTAGAATTCCACTATCCCCAGTTATTGCGCCCCATTCTCCAAGCTGCCACCCAGCCCCTCAATGTCTTTGAGACCTTAGCCAGCATTGGTACTTCTAATCGTTTGCTGCATCCCACTATTGAGACTAGTCGTTCTTCGAGCACCAGCGTCAACACCATCATTGACTTCGTTGCTATCCTCAAAGCCTCTCAAAGTCTAGCTGGTACGATTCAACTGGATGAATTATTACACCAACTCACCCAGATTATTTTGCAAAATTCGGGAGGCGATCGCTGCGCCTTAATCCTGCCGAATCCCAATGGAGAATGGTCAATTGCTGCCATTGCCACACCCGCTGCTGCTGAATTGTGGGCTGAACCTCTGGAAGGCAATGCTAAAGTGCCCGTGAAACTGATTCAGTATGTCAAAAATACTCAAGAAACTGTGATTATTGACGATGGTAAAACCGATTTACCCGTGATTGGACAATATTTGAGTCAGCAACAACCGAACAGTGTTTTGTGCTTGCCGATTTTAAATCAGGCTCAGTTGATGGGGATTTTGTATCTGGAGAATCGTGCTACGAGTGGTGCATTTACCAGCGATCGCCTTTTAGTGCTCAATTTCCTCTGCACCCAAGCGGCCATCTCCCTCGAAAATGCCCGTCTCTACAAACAAGCACAGACCTATGCCCAACAATTAGAACAATCCCAACTGCAAATTGTGCAAAGCGAGAAGATGGCCTCTCTTGGGAACTTGGTGGCTGGAGTCGCCCACGAAATTAACAACCCAATCGGCTTCCTGAATGGCAGCATCAGCAATAGCAAAGACTACGTGCAAGATTTGCTGGGACATTTAGCCCTCTATCAGCAACACTATCCTAATCCCGTTGCGCCGATTCAAGACAATGCTGAAGACATTGACCTGGAATTCCTCACAGAAGACTTACCCAAGTTACTGACTTCAATGGAAGGAGCGACCGATCGCATCACAGGCATTAGCACTAGCCTCCGCACGTTCTCCCGTGCCGATACCGAACATACAGTCAGAGTAAATCTGCATGAAGGAATCGACAGCACCCTGATGATTCTTAAGTATCGGCTCAAAGCCAATGAACACCGTCCTGAAATTCAGGTTCTGCGACAGTATGGGGAATTGCCAGATATCCAATGCTTCCCTGGCCAACTCAACCAAGTGTTTATGAACATTTTGGCTAATGCGATCGACATGTTTGATGAAATGGCTCAGCAATCTACGTTTACCGATCTGCAAGCGCATCCGCAAACTCTGACGATTCAGACAGGGTTGGTTGCTGCCGACACCGCCGAAATCCGGATTTGCGACAATGGCAAAGGCATGACTGAGGAAATCCAATCCCGGATCTTTGACCATTTGTTTACCACTAAAGGGGTTGGCAAAGGGACAGGTTTGGGATTGGCGATCGCTCGTCAGATTGTCGAAGAGAAACACGGTGGCAGTTTGGTAGTGCAGTCGGAATTAGGACAAGGGACTGAGTTTTGCATTCGACTGGGGATCAGGGGTTGAGCCGCCCATTCTGCATGAAAGATTGCAGGTAGATTGCTCCAGCATGACTGATTACGTGTGTTCGATCAACATCCACGATCGAACACACGATCGCTTTACCAACTAGTTAATGTACTCCACCACCTCTTCCGTCACAAACCGCACCTTCGGCTTCTCCGCATACTTATCATCCGCAGCCCGATAGCCCGCCGGACACACCACCACCGCAGAATAGCCCTTCTCCGGCAGACCCAGCACCTCATCATACTTCGCCGGAACAAAGCCCTCGATCGGACAAGTATCAATCCCCAACATCGCCGCCGTCGTCATATACTGCCCCAAGGCAATATAGACCTGCTTCGCCGACCAGCTATCGACATCAATACTGCCCATAAAACCTTTTACCATCTTGCCAAAGCCCTCCAGTGCTTCCACCGTCGTGCCCTGCACCTCCGCCATGCGTTGGATATAGCGATCGACATCCGCCCCATCCAAATCCTTTTTAATTGCCAGCACCACCAAATGGGACGCATCCACGACCTGCGCCTGGTTCCACGTGTGGGGCAAAAGCTGCGCCCGCAATTCCGGATTGCGCACGACAAAAAACTTCCAAGGCTGCAAGCCAAAGGAAGACGGAGCCAGCACCAAACTTTGCTCCAGTGCATGCCACACCTCATCCGGAATTTGTCGGCTAGCATCGAACTTCTTCACCGCATAGCGCCATTGCAATTGCTGGAGCGCAGCCTCAGGAGAAAGAGCAGCAGAATTAGACATGGGACATCCCTAGGGTTCGTACAATTTCACCCAACAGGATAGCGCGTTCTGCGAAAGACGGGGATCTGTCGTCAGGAATGGGTCGGCGTCAAAAGCACAATCTGCTGCTGCTGCAACGCACGCACCCGATCGAGCCCTAACTCCACCTCCGTCAAAATCTCCGCAACTGTCCGAGTGGTATTGCCATCTGCCGCCTTCAGAAATTTAAACTCTGCATCACTGAGATTAACGACTTGGTAATCATAGGTGAAAATGCAGGGACTTTCCCAGCCCTCCATACAAGGACTCCGTTCCGGAATCGCTTGCAACAACACTTCATCGGAACTCCAATCCGTTTTGGTAAACGGTGGCTTGGCTAAGAAAAACTCGTAATGGGTAAAGGAACTGGGATCGAGAATCTCCGCTAGGCGATAGCGATCGCGCGGACTCAGTTGGGCTGCTCGTTCCTGCAATTCCGGAGACTGACCAATTAGGCGATCGAGGTTCCACACCGCCGGATTAGAAAAGCCGACAAATTCCAATCCTGATGCATCAATCAAGTCAAACAACGTATGCACGTTGTAATCAATTTCCTGGGGATGCACATACATATCGGCAAAGCATTCATCCCGATTATTTTCCATCGCCCAGCGTTCCTTTTCCCGTTGCCGTAGGCGATTATTCTCAGGCAGTGATGCAAAAATTTGCCGACCGACCTGTACCCCATCGCGATAGTCGCCGCGCTTGTCCCCCTGCAATAGACCGATCGCCTCTTGCATCAACTTAATTTCCCACCGCCCCAGTTCCCCATAGACAAAAATGTGAAACAGACCCCCAGGGGCCAACTTCTCCGCCAGTGCCTTAATCCCCCGTACCGGATCCGGCGTATGGTGCAATACTCCTACGCAGTTAATGAAGTCAAACTGTCCCGGCAACTGATCCACATCAAACAAACTCAGATGGTGGAACGTTGCCCGATCGCCCACACTGCGGCGGCAGCGCTCCTTGGCAACTTCCAATGCCCCTGCACTCAGGTCAATGCCCGTTACCTCAGCTTGGGGATTGAGGTACACCAAATATTCCGTGCCGCAGCCCGTCCCACAACCCGCATCCAAAATCCGAATATCCTGGCGATCGGGTTGCCGTCCTGTGCAAAAGTGATAGGCCGCCCGCCAATTCCAGCGCCAGTTGTAGCCGATTGGCGGTTCATCCAGTAGCGGCTCCGGTGGAAAGGGATAGGTATTATAGAGATTTGCAACAGCAGTACTAATCGCCTGATGGTCGGTCATTGGAGGTTGAAATTGCAATAAAACGAAAGATTGACGTGACTCGCGCGATCGAGCCATCACCACTATCTCACAGAGTTACCCCCCTAACTCATAGACTCAATTTCTTCAGGCCCCTCGCCTCCAGCCCCCTGGTTGTTAAATCCACACAGCCCCTTAATCCTTCCAGGCCAACGCTTGGGCAATTTGTTGCGCCAGTTGCATGGCCTTAAACGGTTTCGTAATCACCGCCGCAATTCCCAAGGTCGAAAAATGTTCCATCCCCGGCAGTTGTGTTTTCGCTGTCATCAGAATCACTGGAATCGATCGGGTTTTAGGATGGGTATGGAGTTGTTGCAACGTCGAGAGTCCATCCACCTCCGGCATCATCACATCCAACAAAATCGCATCGGGTTGTAACCGCTGAGCCTGAGCAATGCCTTCCGCCCCTGAACTGGCTGTAGTGACTTGCCACCCTGCCACCGTTTGCAGCGCTAACCGTGCCACAGCTTGGATATCCATTTCATCATCGACGATCAAAATATGTTTGGGCCGTTGGGTGGCAGAAGCAGTCATTCCAGTGAGCCTCCCTCAAGCTGACCTCCCTGATTTTCTAAAGTTCTCGGCAGGATTGAAATGGCGAAGGAAAACCGACTGCCAACGCCGATCGCGCTGTCTAACCAAAACGGCAGATCGTGCTGGGACAAAATGCTACGACAAATGGTCAGCCCTAACCCCGTTCCTCCCTTCTGACGGGAATCAGAGGCATCAATCTGCTGAAAGGGTTCAAAAATCGTTTGCTGCTTCTCCTCTGGAATCCCTCGACCTTCATCCTGAACGGTGATCAGTAATGCTGGAAAGTCTAGCGGAGAATAGTTCGTAGAATCCTGGGATAGTAACTTATTCGCACTTTCTATGCGCTCAATGCCAATCCAAACAGTAGAGCCTCGATCGGAAAACTTAATTGCATTACTCAACAAATTAATTAACACTTGAATGAGTCGATCTCGATCCGCTAAAACCATTGCACTCATGGACGACACCCGAAGCTGGATTCCTGCCTGTTGTGCCATGGTTTGCATCACTGCAATGGATTGCTGCACAATCTCCTCAATGTTGCAAGGCTGCCGATTCATTGCAATTTCGCCGGATTTGATTCGTTCCATATCCAGCACATCATTGATCATCCTGACCAAGCGATCGGTATTACTGGCCGCAATCGTTAGCATCTGTTTCGCTTCTTCGCATTGTAGGGAGAGCTTGCCACTGGCCAGTAAATCCAAGGCTCCCGCGATCGCCGTTAAGGGGGTACGCAATTCATGGCTGACGATCGAGACAAATTCATCCTTGAGCCGATCCAGTTCCCGCCGATCGCTAATGTCTCGCCCCACTGCTTGAATTTCGATAATTTGCCCAGCTTCATCAAAAATGGCGCGATCGGTCCATTGCTGCCAGCGAATCTCACCGGAGGGCAGTATAACTCGGTGTTCGGACTGCACCATGGGACAGTCTGGACTCAGCTGCGTTAACTGTTGGGTCCATCGCGTCTGATCTTCCGGAGGAATTAGGGGAATAAATGACTGGTTAAGCAGATCGGCTGCATCTTGATTAAAGTAACGGCAGTAGGCTTGATTGACAAATGTTAAGGTTCCATCGGGTCGAAAACGACAAATGAGTTCCGTCTGATCTTCGACGATGGCGCGGTATTGGGCTTCCCGCTCCTGCAACTTTTGATCGGCTAATTTACGAGCCTGTAAATCCAGCAAGGTCGATCGACTCATGGCGTAGTTGCCGTCGTCGTCAAAAATTGCCGTAGCATTAATCAACACGGGAAAGGTACTGCCATCCTTGCGTTGCATCCAGAATTCTGCATCCTTAATCCACCCGCGCTGCTTCAGTAATTCAAAGGACTCTAGCCAGTCGGCGATGCTTTCCGGTGCAAGCAGTTCTGTAAATTTTTTACGATCGATGACTTCATAGCGGCTATAGCCCAGCATATTAAGTTCCGTATCGTTCAACATCACCACTGTTCCGTTGGCATCCACGGAGTGATATCCACAGGGCGCGTTGTTATAGAGATCTTGAATCGCTTCGATATATTGCTGCAGTGCTAATTCCGTTTGGTGTCGGACTTGGATTTGCTGAGTCAATTTGGTGTTGATGGCTTCCACTTGGCGAGCCGAATGCTGACTAATCTGTACTAAGCGTAATGCCCACACCATCAGAAGTGTCACACTAGCGCCCACTCCGACGATCGTCCAGAGAATCAATCGTTCATCTTGGGGATTGGGAAGGGGGATGAGGGACTGCCACAGGTACCAGAGCAGGAAGACCACCGTTGCCCCCAACAGCCAAGGTAGAACCTCAGCAGGCTGGGGATGCCAGTTGCGTTTGTTGTTGGACGGACTCCACAGCCTTGGCATGACCCACCTCCTAAAAATTCACCGGGGCTTCCTGGTGCCGCCGAATTCGAGGATTCAAGCGGTTTTGATGCAGGGATTGTTGGGCCGTTTGATACAAACTCGTCAAAGTTTGTCCATCCTGAGGTGTGGCAGCAATTCCAATATTCAAGGTCACGTCAAAAGGAAAACTTTGATCCGGAACAAAAACCTGGTTGCGTAGGGATTGCACCGCATCGAGGAGCCGTTGCATCGCTCCCATTACCGTTGTACCGTACATTCCCACGACAAATTCTTCGTTGCCCCATCGCCCTACCAAATCTTCACTCCGGAAGGTTTGTTTAAGTAACTGTCCACAGCGCTGCAAAACTTGATCGCCCATGGCAGACCCATAGTAATAATGAATGTCTTGGAGCTGAGCAATTTCTACCAATGCGAGGCAAAAGGGCTTGCCGTGGCGTTCAGACAGCGCTAAAAACTTGGTCAATTCCTCACTGACTTTGCGCTGATTGGTGACGCCTGTTAAAGGATCTATTTCCGCAAGACTCCGCAACAGTCGCGATCGCTCCAGGCGATTGAGAATCCGAGTCACCAGTTCCGGCCCTGCAAAGGGTTTACTGACCCAGTCATCGGCTCCAGCGGCAAATCCCCGGTGCATTGTTTCCGCATCTGTACGGGTTGTTAGGAACAAAATCGGCAAGCTGCTCCATTGCTGGGAGTTTCGCAAGGTTTGACAGAGACTAATTCCATTGCTTTTGGGTAAGTCCACATCCAAAATTAGCAGTTGGGGGCTGTGTTCCTGCAACTTCGCCCAGAGGTGTTCCGATCGATCACAAGTAATCACCTGAAAGCCCCATGGTTGTAACAGCGTTTCCAGGGCGCGCAAGGTGTTTCCATCGCTGTCTAAAACCATGACCGTTGCCGCAATGGTTTCGGGGTGTTGGGGGAGAGGAATAACGAGATCTTCCAGTTCAACAGACTGCTCGAACACTAGAGAAAGGGGCTGCTGCGGCTGACTTAATGGCGGCTGACTTAATGGCGGCTGACTTAATGGCGGCTGACTTAATGTTAATGTCAGTTGTTCGATCGTCTGACGCAACGTTTGGACTTGGGACTCCAGGCGATCGATGGCCGTGGGTTGATCCAGCCATGCCCCTGCCCAACCGCCTTGGAAAGTCCGTTCCACTTGTTGGGCAATGGCCGAGCCCGCATCCGCCCCAAACATCCCTAAAGTGCCCACCAATTTATGAGCCTGTTGGCTGGCTTGTTCTGCCAGCTCAGCATCCAATCGCCCTTGGCGGAGAGCCGCGATCGCTTGCTCCAGAAGCGTTAAACGGGCTTTCAGTTGGGGTTGGGATTGCTGCCAGATTTCACTCATACCCTGCTGCAAGGACGACGACAGTTCTGGGGATTCCTGCTCCAGCGAAGGGGAAAAAACGGGGGGCGGTGATGTGAAGGTCGCTGAATTTAAAGGGGGTGCCTTGGAAGACGGCGTATCCGACGGCGTATCTAATGTCAGCCGACCTGGAGGCGTTCGGAGGCGATAGCCAATGCCATAGACCGTTTCGATCGGATCTGCTGTAATGCCTGCTTTTCTGAGTTTGTGGCGCAACCCTTTGATGTGCGATCGGATCGTGTCCTCCGTGGGGGGAGTATCTAAGGCCCACAGGTGGTCAATCAAGGCACTGGAACTGTAAATTCGTTGAGGATTGCGGAGCAATAATTCAAGTAAACTGTATTCCTTCGGCGTTAACTTGAGGGGCTGCTGCCGCCAAGACACAACGCAGGTACTGGGATCGAGTTCCAAGTCATCCCATTTCAATGTGGGCGGCAACACGGCATGCCCCCGGCGCAACAAGGCTCGCACCCGTGCCAGGATCTCTTCAATGTCAAAGGGTTTAGTGACGTAATCATCAGCCCCTGCATCCAGTCCCCGAATTAAATTTGTGCGGGCGTCCTTTGCCGTCATAAATAGAATAGGGGTGGAATCTCCTTGAGATCGGAGCTGTTTGCAAAAACTCAGTCCATCCAGTTCCGGCAGGATGACATCTAACAAAATCAAGCTATAGCTCAAACTACTCGCAAAATCCCACCCCACCTTGCCATTATTGGCAATATCCACCACATAATGCTGTTCAGTTAACGCTGTACTCAGCGTTTCTGCAATGAGTTCATCATCTTCAACAATCAGAATTCTCATGGTGAAAGCACCGCAGATGAATTGCGTAAAGGAGAATGGCTATGGGGCAATGCTGAAGTATAGGCAACTCGAAGGAGATGGATGGGGCTCTAGACTCATCTCTAAACTGAATCTAAACCCAATCTTACAAATTGCTCATCTTAAGTAAGAGATTAAGTTACTGATTTGCTAATTTTAGATCATCTATCTAGACTAACTTGTCCCCAATCACTGCATCGGCTGCGATTGGGTAGGGCAAAGCAATAAAATGTTGCATTGAAGGGTAGAAAAGCAAAATAACAATTGAACCCCATTAACTTCAATTTCAGTCCATTTTCAATCCATTAAGTAAGCATTGCAAGAACGTTTAGCACCCGTAAAATAGAGCTCCTGGTGACACAACCCTAAGTTGCACAACCCTTAATTACACAACTCTAAGTTACACAACTCTAAGTTACACAACCCTAAGTTACACAACCCTAAGTTACACAACCCTAAGTTACACAATCAAGCTGCATAATCCTAAGTTGGGACAACTGCTGGCAAACTTCCGAGGATTGTCTCCCGGAGGATTGATGACAAACCTGGATAATCTGAGTACATGTATAGGCATCTCTGTGTAACACTTTGACCGATCGTTTACGAGAACGCAAGTTAGATTTGACACTTTCTCAAAGTGTCCCATGCTAAAAAAAGGTCGGCTAAAGCACAGAAGTTGGGTCATACGAACCGATACGCCTCCTAGATGCGAGTCCTGGCAAGATGAGTGGTCGGGGTTGCAAGAACTATGGCAGCACCAGCAAGTCACAGTTGCAGGCTGTGTTTGCTGAGACTAGCGTGATTGTAACTAGTAACTTGAACTCGTGTGATTTGAACTAGCACCAGGGCTTGGGCGATCGGCTTCGGAGAAGCTAGAGGGATCCGTATAAATGGGACATGGGTGGGGCAGCAATCTAAACTCAATGATTGAGTTTAGGATGTCATTATTACAACATGACCTCGCTCAATCACTGATGAGCTTAATAATCTGAATAATATGTAAAATTCGTGCCTAGGGTCGTTATTGTGGATACAACTAGGCAAAATTGGGAAATTGGCTTCCCTGAATTCTCGCGGGAACGAAGGGTTACATTTTTTCATGACATAATGATGGCCTACTAGAAAATGGCCTAACAAAATGATGGCCTAACAGAAAGTGATCGCCTTGCTATGATTGGGCAACTGCTAGCAGATCGGTTTCAAGTCACGCAAATGTACGAAGCAGGAAATGGGTTTCTTGCCTCAGATACCCATCGTCCGGGGTATCCCTGCTGTGTCATTCAAAAGCTCCCAACGCCCGCAGGTAACCCTCAGGCGTTTCAGATTGCCAAGTTGATTCTGGAGCAACGGCTTGAAGCGATCTCTCGACTGGGTAAATATCCCCATTTGCCTGGATTATTGACCTTTTTTGAGCAGGATCAGCAGATTTACTTCGCAGAGGAGTTCGTGGCGGGGCACCCACTCAGTCAAGAATTGCAACAGCCCTTACCAGAACCGCAAGTAATCCACTTGATGTTGGAGCTACTGGATATCTTGGTCTTTTTGCATCGCCATGAAGTGATTTTGCGAGGCTTGCATCCCGATAATTTGCTGCGGCGACAGTCTGATGGCAAGTTGGTGCTGATTAATTTATTGGTTTTGCCCCTGAAAGACTCGACCAAAGCCCAGAATCCGGTTCATCCCAATCCCAAGCCCTATCTTCCCCCCGAACAATTAGCAGGCAACCCACTCTTTAGCAGCAACCTCTATTCAGTCGGTATGATTGCTATTCAGGCCCTGACGGGGCTGGGGGCGGAGGCTCTCCTACTTGCTAAGCCCCACTGGCAGAGCAAAACGACCGTCAGTCGGGATTTCGCTGAAATCATCGATCGCTTAACTTTGGTGAATCCTAAGCAGCGCTATCCCTCCGCAATGATTGCGCGGCGCATTCTGAGAAATCTGCTCATGGATGAAGATCCCACCACCGATCTCCCTCCACCCCGTCCTCCCCAGCGGCGATCGCCGGTGCCCCCCTCCACGTTAAATCCTGCTCATTCAAATAGTTTAGAAGCCAACTATTCACCCCTTCAAGATTCAGACTCGATCGCAAGCCCCTCGGAAGGTCACGCTGCCGTTCAGCCTGTGGGGGCGGTTGCTAGTCCCCAAGCCCAGCGGAATGGTGCCCGGAATGGCACAATGACCCAAAGCCCAGACTCCCTACAATCGGGCTTGCTGCGTCAGGGAAGACCGCAGAGGCATCATCCCTTGGAACACCCACGGGAACCTGCGTTGGAAACTAACACTCCGGCGTCCCAGGCGACGGCTGACCTCCCGGCAGACGGGGCAGATGTAGCAGACATGCCAGCGGGGGCGATCGTGGGGTTTGAGCCGACTGCCTTGCAACTCGAGGTCAATCCTGCGGCGCGGTTGACTGTCCCGGAGGCGGCGCGACCCGAAGTCACCCCCCTCCAACCCATTCCTACGATCGCTCCTGCCGCACCCGCGCCCCAAGCGACGAGCCATCAGGGTTCACGGCAGCCGCCGGGAGACCCCCCGATTTCCCAAACGGTCTCCGCGCCCTCTTCTCCCCACCGTTCTTGGTGGTCTTGGGGAATGATGGGGTGGATTGTCGCAGGCTGTTTTGGGTTGACTACTGCTTGGCTAGGATGGCGATACCAAGTGCCCCAGGGCTGGTTAGCGGGGTACTTTCGACAGGCAGGATTAAACCAGAGTTTGCAAGGAAACTATCGGGCGGCGCTGCAAAGTTTCGATCGCTCGCTCGTGTGGAATGGAGCGGATGCCCAAACCTATTACGATCGGGGGGTCGCATTTTATCGCTTAAAGGATCTGCGGCGGGCTTTAGAAGACTTTACCCGAGCCATTCAATTAAATGGAAAAGATGCGCCAGCTTTTTTCCAACGGGGCAATATTCGCTTGAGCCTAGGGGATCCGCAGGGAGCCGTCGGAGACTATAACCAAGCCATTCAGTTAAACGGTGAATTGCCCGAAGCCTATGTCCAACGGGGGCAAGCTCAGTCGGCTTTGGGGAAATCGGGCTTGGCCCTCAAGGACTACAGTAACGCCATTCGCCTAGAGCCCAATTTGGCAGCGGCCTATATTAATCGATGTCTGACCCGATCGAATTTGGCGGATCAAGCAGGAGCTATTTCCGACTGTACCCAAGCGGCCAGCATTGATCCCAACTTAATTTCGGCCTACCAAAATCGGGGGCTTTCTTACCATCGGACGGGCAATCTCCAGCAGGCGATGGCGGATTTAAATGTGGCGATTAAGCTCGATGGAGAAGATGCCAAATCCTATTACCAGCGGGGTTTGCTGCGGATGGATCTCGACGATCGCGAAGGGGCAATTGCCGATTTCAATACCGCCATTCAATTTCGACCCGATCATGCCTTTGCCTACTATCAGCGGGCCTTGGTGCGATCGCAATTGGCTGACCAAGAAGGTGCAATTCAGGACTTGGAGCGGGCAGCCAAGTACTGTGTCGATCAAGGGATGACCGGCTGCTATCGGGATGCACAGTATCAGCTAAAGCGTTTTAAAAATGCGGCGGAATAGCGCAGACTCGTAAAACTTGTGAAAAACACCGACATCGGTCATCCTCAATCGATTGGGCTCGCTCCCACCCAATTGATGGGGGCAGAAGGAGGGATTAGACCAGCGTTTTGGCCGGTGGGGCAGCAGCAGCTTCCCCGCTGGGTTTGGCGATCGTGCTGGCTAGTAGGGCGTTGCGTTTGAGGTTTTGTTCAATGTTTTGGATCATGATGCGCAGATCGGAGTGTTGCGGCTGGGTATACAGATCGGCGAGGACGGTACTGACCTGCTCAATCCGCCGCATTAACTGACGAGTGGTTTGAATGGTTGATTTTTGATCGACGGTTAGTAAGGGTGCTTCAGGAATCATCAGTTCCGCTTGAATCAAGTGCTCTAACTGTGCCAACACTTCATCAATATCACCCACTTGTTGAATGAGCGTTTGAGTCGAGTTCGCACCAATCTGGGCAACTTGAGCTAGGTCAGCAATATTGCCTTTAATCCGATGGAGGGTCTGTCCCATATGCCGATCGGCTTCGCTCGTCTGGTTCACTAATTGAGTAATATCGCTGATCACTTGGCTAAAGCCCTCCAGACCTTCGCCACTAAATCGATTGACCAAAATGGCCGTGTGTAAACCCAGAAATCGGGATTGTTTACTAACCTGTTGGATTAAATTGGACGTGGTGCGAACGGTTTCCAAATCCTTCGCTAAACCTACACTCGTGGTAATTAGCCGATCGGTTCCCCTAGCAATCTCAGAAATGTTGTCAAGAGTCTGCTGTAATACTTGGCGAATGCGGGTATCCAACAGCGACTGAAGCGTCTCTAGCCGTTTGTGGAGTTGTTTAACTTCATGGTTCTTCTGGCACAGGTGGGACTGTTGGCGTTCTAGGTGCTGTTGGTGGTTTTGTAGTACTAGGTTGCGAACGTCGATCGTTTGATTAGCCTCGTCTAATGCCTGTTGGAGTTGCTCCAAGGTGGTCTGATATTGTAATAGTTGCTGTTGTTGTGCCGCTTGGACTTTTTGGGCTTGGGCTTGGACTTGGGCCTGTATTTGAGCTTGGGCAACGAACAGATCGCGCAGATCCACCATCCGTAAACTGCCATCCCGAAACTGTAGAACCAGGGGATCAAAGTTGACCTGGTTTCTGCGTTTGAGGGCTTGGTCAGCGGCTTCTGGAATGCTACAAGTATCCGACACAATTAGGGGTGGATCTTTCTCCAGAGAGAGTAATTGCTGAATCGCTGTTGTTTTGGCAAGGGGCCGCTCTAGCATAATGCGCTCAAAAAAGAACGATCGGGATAGAACCGCCAAGAGTTGCTCCTGATGCATCACCAGCACTCCCGGAAGTTGAGGCTTCGCCTTAAACTGGCTCACCACAACGGAAAGCGGTGTAGTTGGTAGAACTTGAAAATCATGGAGTGGTAAAAAACCAACGGTGCTCGTGGGCACCACAGGAGATGCAGACGACATATTCATTGAGGAACCCCCGCCCGTCGGGCTAATGGTTCGTGACGTAAATTAATTGTCTTGTAGACCAGAGCCTGATATAGAACACAATTTCGTGACACCAACGCGGAATACACCCCTTTCAAACCAGTTCCGTAGCGGCGATCTATTGGCAAACCACGATCGAGAACCATCAATCACGACCAGAGATCTCACTATCCGCAAAAACTTCGCTGCAAACGCTGAAACAATAGAACTGGTGCTCAAATCGATGCATGGAACGATCGAGAACTGCCAAATCAAAAATTCTCTGAGTGTCAGATATGGCGTCACCAACAGGGTATCACAGGGATTTACACACGTTCTATTTGCAGCGTAACAAAAAAATCGCTCAAGTCTTGCGAAATCTGTGGGAATTCCTCTGGCCTTCAGACGGCTTCTGGAGGAGGAATCCATCCGATCGGGCGATGAGCGCCTACAATGCCAATATTCATCTATAGACTGCTGGGTCAGAGGTGCAATGCTGGGAGCGATCAAGGGAGGCCGCTATCGGATTATCCAAAGCCTGAGTGCAGGCGGCTTTGGGCATACCTATATTGCCGAGGATTTGCAACGTCCCGGCCATCCCCAATGCGTCCTGAAGCAGTTTCGCTTTAGCAGCCCTGATCCAACCCTTCTCCAGCAAGCCCAACGGATGTTCGCCCAGGAAGCGGAAACCTTAGAAAAACTGGGTCGCCACGATCGCATTCCCCAATTGCTAGCGTATTTTGAGGAGGATGGAGAATTTTATCTGATCCAAGAATTAATTACCGGACAGCCGTTAACGGCAGAAATCAGCCACGGTCATCGGCTTAGTGAAGTGCAGGTTCTGGAGCTCCTACAGGATGTTTTAGAAACCTTAGTTTTTGTGCATGCCCATGGGGTGATCCACCGGGATCTCAAGCCTGATAATCTCATGCGTCGATCTACGGACGATCGTTTAGTCCTGATTGACTTTGGGGCGGTCAAAACCCAGGATGCCTTTCAAACTCCGGTGGCGATTACCCAGCCGCCAACCAGCACTCTACCCACTAGCCCTCCCCCCAACCAGCCCAGCATCCCGGTGTATACCTCTGGCTATGCTGCGTCAGAGCAATGTTTAGGAAGACCACAATACAGCAGCGATTTATATGCCTTGGGCATGATCGCCATCCAAGCTTTGACGGGACAGCACCCGACCCAGTTGCCCAGCGATGCCCAGACCGGGGAATTAATTTGGCACGATCGGGTGCAGGTGAGTGCAGAACTCAGAACCATCCTGGATCAGATGACGCGATTCCATGTCCGCGATCGCTACCATTCTGCGGGGGAAGTCTTGCAAGCCCTCGATCGTTGGCGGTATCGTCCTGCAGGCCGTACCGCAATGCCCTTATCTCAGCTTCAAGCACAACGGTCAGATCTAGCCGTTCAGTCAGGCCCAAGCGTCGTAACCCAGTTGGATCACCCGTTACCGACCCAGCTACAACGCCGTTGGCTCAATTGGCGGACGATCGGAGGCTTGGGGGCGGTGGCCAGTGCCGGAGTCCTGACCACCCTGTTGCTTGGATGGCCCCAGACTTGGTTCTCCCAGTTACAAGTTCAGCCAACGCCCCCGACGCTGAGTCCATCGCTGAAGGAACAAATGGGCAAACGGGTCAGTGGGGGGGAACAAATTTTATTCAACAACAATTTATTGCCTGCCAAAGTAGAAGCCGTGGCCAAGGTGAAGCAAGGCGAACTCAAAGCGGCGATCACTTTACTGGAACAGGCCAGACAGCAAGCCCCCGCCGACCCTGAAAACCTCATTTATCTCAACAATGCCCGCGTCGATCCAACCACTGCCTACACGATTGCTGCAGTGGTGCCGATTGGTAGTAACCCCCAGTCTGCCCAGGAGTTATTGCGGGGGGTTGCGCAGGCGCAGTGGCAATTGAATCAATCCGGTGGACTGGGGGGGAAGCCCTTAAAAGTGACGATCGCCGATGATCAAAATCAAGCGGAAACTGCCCAGCAAATGGCGCAATACCTCGTCAATGACCCCACTATTTTGGGCGTGGTAGGTCATGGCACCAGTGATACCACATTGGCGACGGTAGAAGTCTATCAGCGGGCAGGCATGGTGGCCATTTCACCCTTGAGTTCAGCGGTGCAGCTTTCGGGAATCAGTCGTTACTTTTTTCGGACAATGCCCAGCGATCGATTGCCTGCTAAACAATTGAGTGAATACATTTTGAATCAATTAAAGAAACGTAAAGTTGCCATTGCCTACAACTCCAATAGTAAATACAGCCAGTCCCTAAAAGCGGAGATTAAAAACTCGCTCTTTTACAGTAGTCGTGGTGAAGTTGTTGCAGAAATCAACTTGAACCAACCGGATTTCAATCCCGTTGAAGCCCTAGAGACCGTTGCGCAGAAACAAGCCGAAGTCTTGATTTTGGCCAATAGTAGCGAGGCCAGCGATCGGGCCTTGTTACTGTTACAGGCTAACCAAAATCGACTTCCTTTGCTGGCGGGGGATGCCATGTATTCCAATAAAACCTTGCAAGTAGGTAGCAAGAACGCCCAGGGCATGGTGTTAGCGGTACCCACTCAGCAGGTGGGCTTAGAAAAATCGCAATTTCAAGTTCAGGCAAATCGTCTTTGGCAACGGGAGGTGACGTGGCGCAGTGCGTTGGCCTATGATGCCACGATGGCAATGGGTCGCGCGATCGCCCAAGCCCCTACTCGGCAGGGGATCCAAAATGTGCTCTCCAATCCCCAGTTTACGGCTCCGGGATCAACTCGCCCGGTGCAGTTTTTGCCCACGGGAGATCCCCAAGGGGCGATTCAATTAGTGCAGGTATGGCCGAAGCGCACAGGACAGGGCTATGAGTTTCGATCGCTTCAGCCCAATTCCGCTAGCGCCGCCACCGTCAAAAACTCAACAGTCCATCCCAATAAAGTACCTACAAAATAACCCGTAAAGTACCTACAAAATAAAAGGACAGGCTCGTAACAAGCCTGCCTGCCTTCGTCATTCATTCACCTGTGATAACTAAGGTAAAGGGTGAGTTTGTCATCCCTGTGTTGATCCGATGAAGTCCTGATGACGGGCACAAAAAACCGGAAAAGCCTGTCCTAGGGCTATATACAGAGCATGACAGGGGTCACATGGGTGAAATGAGATCGTGAACTGAATGTCATATTAGATGCCTATCGTAAAGACAGATTCGGTAAGACAGATTCGGTAAGACAGATTCGGCCCAGGGAAAATCCCAACCGATGGCAGGCTCGATTTCAGAATCCCTGACCCTATGCCCAATTGCTAGACTAAAGGAAGGAGTATTACAATCCCATGACTATGTTGAACCCACATCCAGAATCCGATCGCCCAGCGTCGAAATCGACATTGAAGAAGATTGCGCTGTATGCAGCCTTACCTTTGATCGGTGCGGGGGCAACACTGGCGGGAGGCCGACTCTTGGCTCCACCTCCGGCAGCAGTGGCACAAAATTCCAGTCCAGCGATCGTGGCTCAAAATCGTACCGGGGCGATCGCTGCAACGGGGGACAACTTTATTTCTTCGGCGGTGGAACGGGTTGGCCCTGCGGTCGTGCGGATTAATGCCTCCCGGACAGTAAAAACCCGCCGCCCTGAAATTTTTGATGATCCGTTTTTCCGCAATTTCTTTGGGGATGTGCCCAATATGCCGTCCCAGCGGGTGGAACGGGGGACTGGATCAGGTTTTATCTATAACAAAGATGGCTTAGTGCTAACCAACGCCCACGTTGTTGATGGGGCAGATACCGTAACGGTGGTCCTGCGGGATGGCCGGGAATTCAAAGGCAAGGTACTTGGGGCCGATCCTTTAACGGATGTGGCGGTTGTCAAAATCGAAGGCTCCAATAACTTGCCGACGGTGCAATTGGGCGATTCCGATAGCTTGAAACCGGGGGAATGGGCGATCGCGATCGGCAATCCCTTGGGGTTAGACAATACCGTTACTGCTGGGATTATTAGCGCAACGGGCCGCAGCAGTGCCCAGGTGGGAGTTCCAGATAAGCGGGTGGGCTTTATCCAAACCGATGCGGCGATTAATCCGGGGAATTCCGGTGGCCCTCTGCTGAACCAGCGGGGCGAGGTGGTTGGCATGAATACAGCCATTATTGCCAGTGCCCAAGGGTTAGGCTTTGCCATTCCGATTAAGACAGCGCAACGGATTGCCGATCAGTTGATGGCAAACGGGAAGGTGAACCATCCCTATTTGGGAATTCGGATGACAACCCTAACGCCAGCACTGAAGAAGCAGATTAATGATGATCCGAACAGTAATGTGACGGTAGATGAAGATCAGGGCGTTCTAATTTTCCGGGTGGAGCGCAATTCACCAGCGGCGAAGGCGGGTCTGCGGGCTGGGGATGTGATTAAGAAGATCAATGGCAATGGAGTGACGACAGCGGAACAAGTACAGCAAGCGGTGGAAGCGAGTTCTGTGGGTGGAACCTTGCAAATGGAAGTGCGGCGCAATGGTCAAACGCAAACGATCGCAGTGCAACCCGGTGCATTTCCTACGCGAACGGCCCAAAATTAATTTACACTAAATAATCATCTACTCTCAGTGATGCAGTTGCTACAGCGCAGTTTCTAGAATGCGATTTCGATAGTGCAATTTTTGCATTAAGCAATTTCTGCATTAAGATTTGCGATCGCTGCAATGTAGGAATCAATGCTTAATGGTAGTCAATGTTTAGTGGCAGCCAATGCTTAGATTGACCCAGGCCCTGGTTTTTAAGCTTGATGGAAGTGCATTTCTTGAGTTGAATCAGGATTTTACAAGGACTTCAATGGATGTTTGGGAGGCTCGATCGGGCCTCTTTTTTTTGGCGTTGTCGGTCTATTCCTCGGGCTAGTTTCGGAATCATTGACATGCAGTGCGTATCCATTTGAGTAACCTGACATTCTAGGATGAGTGTCGTCATTAAACTGTAAGAGTCCTCTGCAATTGCGAATCTATTCTCCTACTTGGAAGTTGAGGTGTTTTATGCCATGGCAAGTTGTTAATCGATTGGCAATCACGGGTCTTGCGACAGTGCTGAGTACTGCAATCATTCCCCCGGTTTCTGCGCAGGTGTTACCCCCAGCAGTGACCTGCCAAGCGACTATTCCGATCGAGCAAGGTGGGCGTTTAACCTACCGTTTAACGGGGGCTTTTCCCGATCGAGTGGCACCCGATACGCCCCAAAACCCAGTTGGTAGAACCGTGACGCTAACGGTTCAGCGCCGCGATCTGTCGGGGAAAGTTCAAACCTGGCTGAATAAAGCAACTGTTGAGGACTATGAACAGGTTGCACCGGATGCAGATTATTCTAAGCTACCGTTTACTGGGGAATTTCGCGGCAAGCCCAATGATGGGTTTCGGCTATATCGAGTTAAAGCGTCGGCTAATGGTCTCTACATCAGTTTGCGTCCGACCAATGGGCAACCCCAAAAAATACAAATTGTTCATTATTTAAGTTCCCAAAAGTTTGTGCGATCGGAGGCGGGGTCATGCCAATCGGAAGAGGCTCTGCTGAAAACCCTAGCACCGCTCCAGCAAGCGCTGAAGGCGAAAAACTGGGCCTTGGCCGATCGGGAAACACGACGGTTATTAGATCCCTCGTCTGTTTCGTTGAAACCGTTGCCAGAAATTAAGTTGACGCCGGAACTGATTCGGGCGATCGATGAAGCTTGGTTAGAGGCGAGTCAAGGTCGGTTTGGCTTGAGTGTGCAGGCTAAAATTTGGGAGTCGATCCGGGCGAAGTCGCCAAAGGATGAAACAGCGGCGATCAATCAGTTCCGCGATCGGGTGGGTTGGAAGTTGACACAGCCACGTAAGGAAAATGATTTTCTGAGTAGTGATTGGTTAAACGAATCGGAAATTAAGTATTCGGACAAGGCTCCTGTGGGGCATTTACCCTGGATGGGGGTGTCGGACTCGGTTGTTTATGGGTTAGCGGCACCTAGCGATGGGTCGCACTGTGGGAGTTGTCATACGGATGCGATGCAGTTACGGAATGAACGCTTCTACGGCTACCTTCCTCGGCTAATGGCACGGCTCAAGTCAGCCCTGTAGATTGCGCGTAATTCTGACGGCAACAATGACGCTAATAGGTTCGGAAATGTGATGTTTGAGAGGCTCGATCGGGCCTCTTTTTTATGTGGAATTAATGATCTCGCAGGGATTGTAAATTATACCTCTAGAAATGCTGCTGTTACTATTTTAGATGTGACCTTTTTAGAACCAGCGATCGGATTTTAATTCTGATTAGTTTGAGATTGGAGTTGTTGGACTTGTTCAATGTCCAGTCCCGTAACTTCTGCTATCGTTTCTAGAGATATATTTTTTCGTAGCATATTCAGTGCGATCGTAATTTTTGTCTGAGTTTCCTTTTCTTTTTCCCAGGTCAGAAATGCTTCAGATAACGCCATCAGTTCCTCCCGATCGTTGAAGTCAGCCAACTCTCCCACATCAATTCTAACGCGCCACGAGGCCAACAACCGCAAAATTGTATTCCGCCGAGGATGCGTGGATGGTAGGGCTAGAACCTCACGAATGGCCTGTTCCTGGGTTTTACCCCGCCCTAATACTCGCAACCATAATGTTTCATCTGTCTCTGGTAATTGGTCAATGGCTACGATCGCAGTCTTGAATAGATTTGCCGTGAAATATACACCTGGTAGCCAATCTGGTTGAATGACTGCATTCGCATCTTGAAGAAGTGGTTTAGAAGTCGTTGCCGCTAAAATCCAAAGTAGCGGCTGTGCGTCCTCTGGTAGTTCATCTTTTTGAGCTTTACGCCGCTCATCTTCCTGCACCCAGACCAATTTCATCACCGACACCCGTACCTCCGTTCGCGTCGGCACATTCCGATAGGGTTCCAACAAGCAAGGCTTCTGCACCATCTTTCCCAATAACCCCAAATCGTCTGTTGGTATATTCATCATCTGAGGTACGAACCAAACGTCAATAAACTTTGTCTCCCCAGGTACTTCATACTGTCGTTGCACAACCCCAAACGGCGCTAAGAATTCTTCTAGGTATTGTTTCGCTAATTGGTCGTGCGGGGTTTGGGTCATGATTCAATTTCTAAAGCATGGTAGTTCGATCGTATCATATTGGGAGCGGATAATCAGCTTTTTTATAGAGTGAAAGAAGCAAGATTTGGGGACGAGATGATATGGGATGATGGGTTAGTACAGAGATTGGTTTAATGATCGCATCAATGATTAGTTTAAGGATTAGTAAAATTATCCTTTCCATCCTATGCTGCGCACTTTTTATCTTATTACTGGGATGCCAAGCGGTTCCGCAGAAGGAAGGCCAGCCGATAACTTTGAGCCTGTGGCAGGGCGTGAATCCGCCTGCCAATCGATCGGTCTTGGATAACCTCGTCGATCGCTTTAACCAAACCCATCCCGATATTCAGGTGCAATCCCTCTACGTGGGGCAAGGCGATCAACAGTTGCCGAAAATTCTGGCGGCGGCGGTGGGGGATGCTTTGCCCGATCTGTTGTGGTATGCCCCTACCTTGACGGGTCAGCTTGTCGAACTGGATGTGCTGCGATCGCTGGATGACTGGTTGCCGACGATTCCGGAAAGTGCTGAGATCGATCCAGCGCTGTGGGATAGCATGGAACTGGAAGGCAAAACCTGGTCGATTCCCTTTGGAACTAATAACGTCGGCTTATTTTATCGTCCAAGTTTGCTTAAAGCAGCAGGAATTACAACACTTCCAAAGACTTGGACAGAATTACGATCGATCGCACAAAAGTTAACCCAAGATACCAACGGCGATGGCAAACCCGATCGCCATGGAATATTGCTACCGTTGGGTAAGGGAGAATGGTCTGTGTTTATGTGGCTACCGTTTTTCTGGAGTGCGGGCGGTGAATTAATCGACAACGGTCAGCTTACAGTCAACTCATCGGGCGCGATCGCAGCCCTGCAATTCTGGCAAGATTTAATTCAAAACGGATCTGCCATCTTATCGCAACCGGAACGGGGCTATGAACTGGATGCCTTTCTAACCGGAAAGGTGGCGATGCAATTAACTGGGCCTTGGACACTGGGACAATTGCAACAAACGGGGGTAGATTTTGCGGTGATGCCCCTGCCGCAGGACAGCCGATCGGCAACGGCGATCGGCGGCGAAAATCTCTTTGTGATGAAGTCTACGCCCGATCGGGAACGGGCTGCTCTACAGTTTGCCCAATACGTCCTGAGTGAAGCCTTTCAAACCACTTGGGGCGTACAGACGGGCTATTTACCCGTTAATCTCAAAGCGCGGGACAATCCAGCTTACCAACAGTTTCGATCGCAGCAGCCTGCTGTAGATGTGTTTCTCGCGCAATCTGCCGTCGGTCGATCGCGGCCTATCTTTCTGGGCTATAACCGCATTTCTGAAGAAATTGGACGGGCGATCGAATCGGTATTGCTGGGACGAACCTCACCGGAAACCGCGCTGAATACAGCCCAGCATCATTTGGAATTAACCGCAGAATCGGGATATTTCAAGATAGCGGCTAAGGGCGGAGAGGCCCGAAACCAGCTAGCCCATTGAGCTAGGGGAATGCCAGGAGGTGCCCAATCGGGATCATCGGGAAAAATCCTACGCCAACGGAACCAGCCAACCCGAATCGGTTCGATCGGCCCTGTCCAGAGAACTGCGCCATCCTCCGCCAGAATCGTCAATTCCTGCCCCGTTTGCAGCCGATGCATTCCCGTTAACTGCCACCCAGCTTCCCGACTCTGAGCCGCTTGACCATCCTGAAAAATCCGCCACACCTCACCTTCCATTCCCTGGGCGCTATATTCCGCAATCCAGCCTTGCAATGGTGGATGATACCAAATCAACTTGTGATTGCTATACATGAAGATCCCCCTAAACCCCCCTTAAAAAGGGGTAATTTGAAAGAATTTGACTAAATTCCTCTTTTTTCTAGCACAGCCGCGTAGCGCGAGGGCTATGGGAGATCGGAACTGTAGCATTGATTAATCAATTTGGGATGAGGTATGGGCGTTGGGGTATCTGCCATACTAACGTTGATTTCGCTATTTAATCAGGCTTTCCCATTGCTTATACAATTGCTGAAGCGATCGAGGCATACTTTTCACTTCCAGATCAATTAACTGAACCATTGTGTAGGGCGTTTGATACGTGGTTGTGGGATAGTCTGCTAGGGCAGCGGAGGTCAGGTAGCTGAGGCCATTTAGGTTGGGGAAGCGGGCCTGTTCTAAGCTTTGTTTGAAGGCTTCGACTTGCTTAGGCGTTAGGGTTTTGCGCACAACGGGACGGGATTTAATCGTTGGCCCGATCGTCCATTCCGTGACCTTGCCGTCGTCCGTCAGCGTCACCGTGGTGACCATCCCGGCAAGCCCACCGGAAACGCTACTGCGAAATACCACGTTGGGTTCTATGCTGGGCGCTTCTCCACCCCCGAACTGTTCAAAGGAAACCCGTACGGGCGGCGTCATTGCCCCACTGGCGGTGGTATTTTGGGCAATGCGATCGCCGGATTGATCGAGATGGTAAACAAAACTACGATTGGGGCTAGTGACGATCGCTTGCCAACCTGGAATGAAAATTTTGGTACAAGCTTGATTGGGACGATAAATCCCTAAACAGCCATCGAATCCAGCTTCTTTGACTTCCGCAATTTTCAACTTGCCTCGAGGAATGCGCGTATCGCGGGAAACCTGTCGCAATAATTTGGCAGCGGCTTGCTTGGAGAGAATGCCCGGTTGGGGAATGGCGGGTTTCGTGGTTTGAATGGAGTCTTCGAGGCGCACGATATTGCCGCTACGATCGGTGCGGTAGGCCCAGGTTTGCTGGCTCCCATCGCTGACAACCACCCGCCAGCCGGGTACCGTTGCCAATGTACAGGGTTCCATCTTGGCTAACCCTAAACAACCGTCGGGCCATTCCTGGGCGGCATAACTGACAACCTGAATGTTTTTAATCCCAAAACGCTGTTGGAGATCTTTTTGAATCGCTGAAATAACGTCAGTGGGAAGCTTGGCTTGGGCGATCGGGATTGTGCTGGTTGGACGTTCTAACCGGAGAGACTGGGCTTTAGCGGACTGGGCTGGGCTAGGTTGCATTCCGCCCAAAAGCACTAGGCTAGAACAAATCAGACTAGAACCGATTAGCGTGAATCCACAACGGAGGAAGGTGGAAGACGAAAGAACCAAAGGGGGGCGTTTCATAAAGCTTCACTAAACAATTGAGTATAGGGTGAGTACGGGTACAGCTAGTGCTGGTGTAGCTCGGGTTCTCACCACAGTTAGAACCACTGTCATAACTACAGTTGGAACCACAGTTGGAACTACAGTCGTGACTACTGTCATGACTACCGTTGTGATGAGACTGATGACTACCGTTGTGTACTTTCCGTTCCCCAATAATCTAGCAATGCTATTTTGGGCCGTTGCTGTTGTTACTGAACTTGATACGAGTTTTGGTGGATGGAATGGGCGGCAATGAGTATGAGAATCAAGTGGTTTCAGGGCAGGTGAATTCGCCGTTGGGCTGGGCTTGGAAGGGAAGGACTCGCACGATCGCGGTGCAATTTAGGTCGCCGTAGATGTGGGGGAAGTTGCCGACTTCGGGGACGGGGTCGAATTGCCAGGGGGCGGTGATTTTTTGCGGGTCGATGCAGAGCAGAACCAGGTCGGGTTGGTCGCGGTAGAACTGGTTGGCGACCCAAAGAATTTTTTCGCGGGTGGAGCAGTGGATGAAGCCTTCGGTGTCGAGGCTGGGGGCGCGATAGGTGCCGCTGGCTTGGGCTTGTTGCCATGCGGGGGCGGTGGTGATGTGGTAGATTTCGTCGATGCGATCGCAGCGGATTTCGATCATGAAACCGTCGGGGTCGAAGCAGTAGATGCCGCGTCCGGTGGGGCGGGAGACGGGGCCTGCGTCGATCGGGATGTGGTTGGCTTTGAGGATTGCGACGGCGCGATCGAAGCTTTCTGGGTGGATGTCGAAGGCGAGGTGGTTGGCGCGGGTGAATTGTTGGGTGGGGTCGGGGTTGGGTGGGCTGAGATCGGGTTCCCAGAAGAGGTCGAGGATGAGGCCGTCGGGGGTTTTGAAGTTGGTGACTTTGCCGCTGGCGACGAGGTCTTTGAGGGTGGAGGGGATTTCTTCGCCGGAGAGTTGGTGCAGGCCGAGGACGGTGCCGTAGAAGTGGCAGGAGGCTTGCATGTCTTTGACGTTGAGGGCGATGTGGTGGACGGTGCGGAGGGTGTTGGGTGGGAG
>NZ_JBLZFX010000086.1:0-26761 GCF_050753345.1 Alkalinema pantanalense CENA528
CCATAGAGTTGGCAATACTCATCGACAAAGCGAATCGTTGGTCGAGCTTCTCTGGAGGCGGACATCAGTTGCTAGGCTCTCTAAACTCTACTCTCTCTATTCTAAATTCCTCTGCTTAGAGTGACTGAAGAGGGTTAGGATTGGAGTGTCCTTTTTTATTTCCAGCAATTCATCTGAAAAGAGAACTTCGCACTGTCCAGTGTCAAACACGCCCTTGAAAAAGATGGCTGGCTCGATTACCCACGATCCTTTTACGATCCAAATCAGTGATGCAGTTAAGCTGAAAATTGATTTAGGTGCAGAAAGTACGATCGCAGCTCAACGTGATTAAGAAAAAATTGCGATCGAGATCAAGAGCTTTATTACAGACTCCAATATCAGCGAATTTCATGTTGCGCTGGGACAATATCTAAACTATCTCCAAGCCCTCGAAGAAAAAGAACCCGATCGCACGCTTCATCTTGCAGTCCCCCTCGAAACCTACGATGATTTTTTTCAACTTCCCTTCATCCAAAAATCTCTCAAACGTTACGCCATCAACCTAATTACCTACGATCCAATCAAGGAGGAAATTAAAGCATGGATAAGCTTCAGCAGTACCGACAAATAATTCAGCAAGTTCTCACCGAACAATCCCATCCCTATCCCCACTCCAATGAAGTAGACACAGAAATCATTTGCGACACCGAACGCGATCATTATCAACTTGCCTACATCGGATGGGAAGACCAAAAACGTATTTTTAGTCTCATTTTGCACTTTGACATCAAGGATGGCAAAATCTGGATTCAATACAACGGCACCAAAACAGCGATCGCCCAAGTCCTGACTGATAAAGGCGTGCCTGCCTCCGATATTGTGCTGGGTTTTCACTCTCCCTTCAAACGGCAATTTAGTGGATATGCTGTAACCTAACCTCTTCCGTCTAATCTTTAAATCAAGTGGTGGGTTGAACTAGAACGATGGCAACGTTTCCTTTTTCGGTGTCCGGTGCGGATTTAGAACAGTGGCGTAAAGCGGCTCTGGCAGGGGCGATCGCGGCACAGGTCGAACCCAGCGAACTCGATTGGTTTTTGCAGGCGGTTTCTAACCTCGATCGACTCACGTTGAAATTAAATCTCGTGGCTCAGCAGCTCAGTGTTGGCCTCCGGATGCCCTTTGGAGTGCTCCAAAGCAAGTGGCAGCAACGCTTACAAGATCGAGTCCCCTTACAGTATTTAGTAGGATTGGCTCCTTGGCGTCACTTTGAATTGATCGTCACGCCCGATGTGTTGATTCCGCGACCGGAGACGGAATGTGTGATTGATTATGTGCAAGGGGCGATCGCGCAGAATCCCACCTTGGCCAAGGGCGATTGGGTGGACTTGGGGACGGGCAGTGGGGCGATCGCGATCGGGTTGGCAGATTTGCTCCCTCAAGCTAAAATTCATGCCGTCGATCTTAGTCCGGCAGCCTTAGCCATTGCCCAACGGAATGCCGAGCGGTTGCATCTGCACGATCGCATCCAGTTTTATCAGGGGTCCTGGTTTGAGCCGCTACAAGGTCTGCAAGGTCAACTGAAAGGCATGGTGTCCAATCCGCCCTACATTCCCAGTCAGGAGGTTTTGGCGCTGCAACCGGAGGTGGTGGGCCACGAACCCCATTTGGCCTTAGATGGGGGCGAAGACGGGCTAGACGCCATTCAGCACCTGATTCAAACCGCTCCTGATTACCTCCAGTCAGGCGGGATTTGGCTCGTGGAGATGATGGCGGGACAGGGGGAAGCGGTGGTCGAAGCGTTAGCCCAGCAAGGGGACTATTGCAAAATTGCTCTGCTCAAAGACCTAGAAGGAATCGATCGATTTGCGATCGCGCAACGGCGCTAATAGGTAACGTTGGTCTGCCATCAATTCTCTCGGTCTCCCAGATAAATCGTATTGATGACTTCGGTCTAGTACAGTGCCACTTGTAAAAGTGTGACACGTTACTATTTTTCTTGACTGAGAAAACTGTAGATTAATGACTATTGCTACCGCGAGTGTTTTAAGCACTCTCTGGACTACACTCAGTTTCTGCTCTACGCCTTTGCTAATGCTACCAGTTTACTCAATTCTCTGATTTTTAATTTTCTCTAGCGTTCTCATCATGGTGATTCGTTTACTGTAATAACGTAGATACAGCCTTCTAAATCTCGCTACTTATCACCTCATATTTGACAATCAGTAAGTTATTTTTTGCCACGCTCAGTTTTTGTCTAGATTTTTATCGATCAGTGTGACCTGTTCGGTTGTGATTACGTTGGACAACCCTTGATTTTGCTTCAGGAGTAGACGTTATCATGACCTTTCTTCCAATTAGCTGATAGATAAACCAGGTGACTTTGCCAGGGCACCGTTTGATGCAGCAAGCGATCTCTAAAGACTTGACAAATTTGGTCGATCGCCGTTTCGGATAATTCCGTTTGCAAATATTGAAGATATTGGGATGTGGGACTAAACCAGCGATCGAAGAGGGTAGGACTCAGGTAGGTCTGGGTTTCAGACACGATCGTATCTATCTGAACTTGAAAGCCCATCTCCTCTAAAAGTTGTTTTAAATCCTTTTCATCCCAATTCACCTTCGGATTTTCGGTCTGTTGATAAATCCGTTCCTCAGCTTTACGCCATTGGTTGTAGAGTTTTGTCGAAAGCCAAGCACGATCGACCAGTTGATACAGGCGCTGGGCATGGCGGGGTACCAACTCCGCTAGCACTACTCGACCCGTGGGCGCGAGCCTTGCGACTATTGCCGTTAACACATCCGCCTTGTTAGCCGCATTCATTAAGTAATTGCGCCCGATGATGCGATCGAATTTCAGCGCAGAGGGAAGTTGCTCCAAGCTCTGGCTGAGCGAATTTTGTGGCACTAGGACAATCGGGCGATTCACCGCTGGTAATGCTTGGGTTTGTTCCAGCAGTGCTTGGGCCGTCGCCGCATCTTGGGGCAGCGCATAGACCCCGCCCTCGGGCACCTGTCGCACCGCTTCCCACGTCAGTAATCCCGTTCCCGCATTGACATCCAAAACAACGTGATGCCGTTGGGGTTTGGCCAAGGCAAAGATGCGATCGCGAGTCTGCCCCAAGCTTTCCCCCGCCTGACTGAGGGTTCGTTGCAGCCAGCGATCGACGGCTGGATCAGCCGGACTGGTCGAGAGATTTTCGATCGATTCCACCATCACCCCGATCGTCCCGCCTTCCACCATGGCCGCTAGTTGCGCTTCCCGCTGCCGTGCCACCGTCTCCGCAATCTGGGCTTCGTGTCCCTGGTTAGACGGTTGATAAAATACCTTGCCCTGGAGTCCCGTGGGTAAGTATTGCTGCGCCACCCAGTGATCGCGGTAGGCGTGGGGATAGAGATAGCCTGCCCCATGACCAAAGCCTTCTTTGTCTCGGCTGGGATCCCGCAATGGATTGGGCACGTCCGCTTCCCGTTCCCGTTCGATCGTCGCCAGCGCATCAAAAAAGCCCATGACGCTATTGGATTTGGGGCAGGTGGCTAAGTACAAGGCCGCCTGGGCTAAGGGATAGCGACCCTCCGGCAGGCCAATGCGATCGAAGGCGGCAGCACAGGCATTCACCACCACCACCGCATTCGGGTCAGCCAGCCCCACATCTTCCCCCGCCAGAATCAGCATCCGCCGAAAAATAAAGCGAGGATCTTCTCCGGCATAGACCATGCGCGCCAGCCAGTACATTGCTGCATCGGGGTCGGAACCCCGGAGACTTTTGATAAAGGCGCTGATGGTATCGAAATGGGCATCGCCTTCTTTGTCGTAGAGCACCGCCCGCCGTTGGATCGACTCCTCCGCCACGGCTAAGGAAATGTGAATGACACCTTGGTCATTTTTGGGTGTGGTGGAAACCGCCAATTCCAAAGCATTCAGCAACGCCCGCGCATCGCCATTGGCCACATTAACCCAGTGTTCGATCGCCGCATCCTCCCATTGAATCGATCGCTGGCCATAACCCCGATCGGGATCCGTTAGTGCTTGGTGAATAATTTGCTTCAGATTGTCAGGTTCCAGGGTTTTCAGTTGGAAGATGCGCGATCGACTGACGAGGGCTTTGTTGACTTCAAAGTAGGGATTTTCCGTGGTCGCTCCGATCAAAATCACCGTGCCATTTTCGACCCAGGGCAGCAGCGCATCCTGTTGGGATTTGTTGAAGCGGTGGACTTCATCGACGAACAAAATCGTGCGCTGTTGGTAGAGTCCTCGGCGTTCCTGGGCGGTGGCGATCGCGTCGCGGATGGCCTGCACCCCGGCGAGTACGGCATTAATGGCGATGAAATGGGCTTGGGTGGTATTGGCAATAATTTGCGCCAGGGTCGTTTTGCCCGTTCCCGGTGGGCCGTAGAAGATCAGTGAGGAAAGTTGATCGGCTTGGATGGCACGGCGCAGCAGACGGCCTTCACCCAAAATTGCTGACTGACCCACAAATTCGTCTAAATTGCGGGGACGCATCCGAGCCGCGAGGGGCGCTTCCGCCGCTACAACGGTTTGCCGATGGTGATCAAACAAATCCATGGTTCGACGCTAGGGAGACGATCGCGGAATTAAGGCTGTTGCCACTGGCGCAGTAACCAAGCGCTAACTTGGCCATGGTTGGTTTGACGGGATTGGCGAAATGCATCTTCTAACACTGCGATGTCGAGTCCTGCCAGCACTTGGGATTGGGTAATGCGGCGACTGCCCTGATTCTCTACGGCAAAGGCCAGAACTTGCACGTTTTCCACGTCAATAATCCAGTACTCAGACACCCCGAGCACTTCATAGAGCAACCGTTTTTCTCCCTTATCATCCGCTAGGGAACTGTAAGCCACTTCGATCGCGAGGGTCGGTGCTGGATATCGATCTAAGTCAATGATGGTCGTATCCCACGGAATCACATTGGCGGTTTCACCGATATAGAAAGACGCATCCGGTTGAGCTTCGGCATATCCCGTTTTACGATAGGTACAGTTGTCATGGCCATCCAGATCAATGCCCTGAATTCCGGCATAGAGTGTGACTGCATGAATAATAATTGCGTGATCCCGTGAATGGGGGTTGCCAACTGGAGACATCTCTATCCTCATACGCCCATTGTGATAGTAGCCCTTGGCCTTGGGTTCAGACTGCTCGATCGCCTGTAAGTAATCATTCCAGCCAGCTTGAATCCAACGATCGGATGCCAGAAAACTAGTCGTAGATTGCAGGGCTGAATTCACCATAAGGTTACCGATGAGGGTTGCCGTAGAGGATAGCGACAAACTGGAATTAGGCAGCGGTGGTTGCCTCTTGTTCTTAATTCTAAGAGAAAATCTTGGGCGGCTTAGGTGTCCGGTGGATGACCAGATCCTTGGAAAAATCAGAAATCAAGGCTGTGTCTCAAGTAGTTTGACCAAGGTCTTTCCTGAACTGGGAAAACTGAGGCACAGGACAACGAGGGAATCACCATGTTCGATGGGACACCGATCGCTGCCACGATCGCTACAACAATCACCACTACGCCCCGCAATCTAGCAGCGAGCTTAATCACGGGCTACCAGCGATATCTTTCTCCGTATAAGGGATTTTCCTGTGCCCATCGCGTTTTGCACGGGGGTGAATCTTGCTCCCAGTATATTAAGCGCACAATTGTGGAACGTGGGCTGTCCGATGCTTGGCCGATCGCGCGGGAACGGTTTCAAGATTGCCGCCAAGCTTACGAAATATTACGATCGCGCCGTTCCACCTGCCAAATCGGAACCCACAATTCCGCCGTCGAAGGGGGAGACGAAGACCCTCGGGCCTGCGGGCGATCGCGAAGAAATTGTAATGAACCCAGTCGCTTAGTAGACTGTGCCTGTGAGGGATTGAGCGGGATCGCGGATTGTGGAAGCTGTGCCGGGGATGTATCAAGTCTGGATTGTGGCAGTGCGGATTGCAGCGCGATCGATTGCAGTGGCCTAGACTGCGGTGGTGCAGATTGCAGCGCGATCGATTGCGGCGCTTGCGATATTGGCAGTTGTGGCTAGGTTGTAACCCATTCCAATGCCCTTACAGATTTCCCTATGCAACTCTTCGGCATTCTTCACAAAGATGTGTAGTTTCGTATACTAGAATCAATCCAAAAGCTATAAAACGTAACTATACCAATTAGCAACGACTAGGGTAATTTCCCGGAACTTTTCCATCGCCTGAGTGGTTGAAGAAAGAAACCGAGACTTTCGGCTATCGTTGTTCGGGGTATAGTCTCGCTTCAACATCCCCCGTTTCTAGAAGAAGCAAGGTAGGGTCGATCGTGGGTCAACTGAGTTCGAAACAGCGTTCGGGTCAGCTACGACGGTATGATGCAGACGCGATAGCGCGGATGTATCGCTTCCGCCCCTGGCGCAAGTGGTGGCGTCTGCTGAGGATTGTGCTGTCCTTTGTCGGTTTGTTCTTGGGCCTTAAGATAGATGAGGCGATGGGCAAAGGCGAAGGCAACCAGCAGGATCGCGCTGAACAATTACGCAAAATTTTGACGGATCTTGGCCCTACCTACATCAAAGTTGGCCAAGCCCTCTCCACCCGGCCTGACCTGGTACGCCAAGATTATTTAGATGAGTTAATTAAGCTACAAGACCAGCTTCCCCCGTTCCCCAACGAAATCGCCCTGCGAATCATCGAGGAAGAACTCGATCGCGATCCCTATAGTGTCTATAGCGAAATCTCTCCCCAGCCCGTTGCCGCCGCCAGTCTCGGCCAAGTTTATCGGGCCAAGTTGTATTCAGGTGAAGAAGTTGCGATCAAAGTACAACGGCCCCATCTGTATCCCCTACTAACCTTGGATCTCTGTTTGATGCGCTGGGCTGCTCAGAAGTTTGGGCATTTCTTGCCGCTGAATCTGGGCCATGACTTGACGCTGATTATTGACGAGTTCGGCACCAAGCTGTTTGAAGAGATCGACTACCAAAACGAAGGCCGCAACGCTGAGAAATTTGCCGCCAATTTTGCGGGCGATCCCGAAGTCAAGGTTCCTAGAATCCACTGGGAATACAGTGGTAAGCGGGTTTTGACCTTGGAGTGGATCCATGGCTACAAGCTCACCGATATGGAGGCTGTGCGGCAGGCGGGCTTGGATAGCGATGCCATTATTCGCATTGGCGTAACTGCTGGACTGCGGCAGTTGCTAGAGCATGGCTTATTCCACGCCGATCCCCACCCGGGCAACTTATTCGCCATGGTAGCGGAACCCGGAACCGACGCACCGGGGCGCATGGCCTACATCGACTTTGGCATGATGGATCAGCTGGAACCTTGGATGAAAGAAACCTTGGTTGATGCGGTGGTGCATTTGATTAATAAGGATTATGAAGAACTGGCCAAGGACTTTGTCAACCTGGGCTTTTTGACCCCGGAAACCGATATTCGTCCGATCGTTCCTGCCTTAGAAGCGGTGTTTGATGATGCGATCGGGGCCAGCGTTGGGGACTTTAACTTCAAGGCAATTACCGATAAGTTTTCCGACTTAATGTTTGACTATCCCTTCCGGGTGCCAGCCAAATTTGCGTTGATTATCCGATCGCTCGTGACCCAGGAGGGCTTAGCCCTGACCTTGAACCCCGATTTCAAAATTGTTGAAATTGCCTATCCCTACGTGGCACGGCGGTTACTCACGGGCGAGTCTCCGGCCCTGCGGCGACGGCTGCTGGAAGTCCTATTTAAAGATGGCCGCTTCCAATGGCAACGGCTGGAAAACATGATCGCCATCGCCCGCAGCGATCGGAAGTTTGATCTCCTGCCCACGGCCCAACTGGGAATCCAGTATCTCGTTTCGGAGGAAGGGGATTTCCTGCGGCGACAAATTGTCATGGCGCTGACGGAGGACAACCGCCTGCATACCGAAGAAGTGCAACGCCTGTGGGCTCTGGTGAAGGATGACTTGCAGCCGAATCGAATGCTGACGGAAGCCTGGAAAGCGATCGTCGATTTTTCCCTCGATCGCACAACGGAAATGTTTCCGGCACTGGCGACTTTGACGGGGAACCGCAACGGGCGGTAATCTTTAAGAAGTTTTAAGATGCGCGTTCTGTCCTATGGATTTCGATCAAATTCCGTTAGATCAGCTAGATCAATTACCGCTGTATTACATTCCTCAGGATCCGCCTTATTTACTTCTAGTTTGCGGCCTACTGGCAAGTCTGGTGTCCGGTCTAGCGTTTCAGGCGGTTCTCAAGCAAGATTTGGCGGATTGGAAAGCCAATCGTCAGACGCGGAGTATTACGAGTTTGCAGAGTGTGAATTTGCTGATGCCTTTTTTGGGCATGGCGATCGGAGCCAGCTTTTTCCTATCCGCTGGAGTGGAAATTTTCGGATTCCCACCCAAGTTAGCCTACGCGATCGCGGTTCCGATGGCATTCTTTATCGGTTGGTTGGTGTGGCGACAGTTGGGTTCGATCCTGCGGCAAATTGAAGAGGGCGGTTCAGCCGCGATCGACTTAGATTCCATTCGATAATTTTTACGGCTCCCAGCGTCTTGTAGCAAAATGCTACAAGATTTCTGCGAAAACGCTTGCTAAAAACTCATATCCGACTCACCCTGCAAGTCCTCGGTGAGTTTTTTTATGAGTTTTTGAGTAGGCCCATGCGCCAACCCATTGCGAGATCGATGTCCTAGGGACTCATCGTCTCTAACTGTTGCAAAAGCTGCGCTGTTTTATCGGCCCAGGATTGATTCTTCCGTTGAAGATATTGTTTTTGAGTAAATTGCAGAACCTGTTTCGCTTCAGAATATTTTTTCTGTTTAATCAGCGTCAATCCCGCTGCATAGTAGGCCGGGGTGTAATTAGGGTTTGTCTGGGTTGTTTTCCTAAACGCATCTAAGGCTGACTCAAATTGACCTTCCGCGTAGAGTAAACTACCAAGACTATACAGCGCTTCGGGATAGCTAGGATTGAGTTGAATGGCTTTGCGAAAGGCCGCGATCGCCCCTCGGTTCCAACGATCGCGCTGATAGGCTAGTCCCAGGTGATAGTAGGGCTCCGGAGCCTGAGGGGTAAATTCATTGGCTTTTTTGAACGCTTCGATCGCCCCAGCAGTATCACCCTGCAGTTCGAGCACCAAGCCTAGGTTGTAGTGGGCAATTCCCAGTTTTGGATCAAGTTTCAGGGCTTGCTGAAGGTATTCCTTCGCCTGCTTTAGGTTATTGCCTTCCAGCAGAGCCGCTCCTAGGTTGGCATAGGTGATGGGAAAACTTGGATCAGCCACGATCGCGTTGTAGAACGCCGTCGCCGATTCCTGGAGCTTTCCCTGTTGGCGCAGTGCTAATCCCAGATTGTACTGCGCCGGAAAAAATTGTGGGTTGATTTGTACCGCTCGTTGAAATTGCCCCACTGCATCGTCAACTTTACCCTGCTGAATCAGTTGTAAGCCTTGACCAACCAGGTCTTCAGCGGTTTCCGTTGCATAGGTTGGGGCAGAGATACCCAGGCCCAACACGATCGCGATAGCAAACAATCCAGCAGAACGAGGGGTAGCCATAGGAGAACGCGATTTACAACTCAGCGATTTACAGCGATCGAATCCTAGCTCAGGAACTCAGTCTCTGGTCAAAAATAACACATTCAATTGGCACATCAACTGGAATCACGACTGATGGCGAAGCTTCAATCTATTCGATCGGGCAAGGACAATTGCAAGTGAATTCAACTCATCATCCAGTATCCTACCCCTTTAACATTGTCTTCGCAAAAATCACTTCATTGACAATATCAATCACATCATAAATCACATCTTCAGCCGTCTCTACATTATTAATGTACTGATTTAACGATTTAAATTTTTCTGGGGCAATCTTCCCCATAGGTTGCTGCTCCCAAGTTTGCAGCATTTCATCAAATACCCGCTTAGCATCACCGTTCGTACAGACGATCGGAATCACAGGAATCCTCTCCTGCATCGCAAACTGATAGGTTTCATAGGTTCCCCCCACACCTCCGATGAGGATCACCAAGTCGGCTCTTCGCAGGCAATCCAGCCATTCGTTGACCCCAGGCTCAGTGTATTCCACCCGTCCGCCTTTAAACACAGGCTGCTTCCCTTGGGGAACGATTTGCGTCAATTTATCAGTTAATCGCAGTGGTGATTTTGCCAGCGTTGCAGCATACTGCTCCGCCACCACATAATCCACCCCTTCCCACCCTCCGGTGATTAAATTGTATTGGTTGTCTGCCAGTTTTTTCCCCAGGGTACGGGCGCACCAATTGACCTCATCCGGCAACTGGAAATTTCCCGTACCAGCTACTAAAACACTTTTTTGGCTTCTCAGTTTTTGGGAATCTTCATAAATTTGCTGGGTTAAGTGGTGAATAAACGTGTCGAAGTTTTTCGCCGGATCGATGCTCAATTTATCCTGAACAAAATGGATAAATTCATCCACATTGCTAGCAATTTCAGCAATCTTCTGAGCTACATTCACCAGAGCAGAAGACGATTCCGTGGCAATAGAACCCAGTAATTGCGCCAGTTGTTCGCCCTGTTGCTGCCAGTACTGGATGTAATCAACCCGACCTGTTTTTGTGTAGATATTGGCATCGGACAGTACCACCGGAAAAATCTTCTGCGCATAGTCCTTATGCTTCATGACTTCGATCGCTTCAAACATGCAATATTCCGATCGCAAATATTTGTCGCTAATCACTAAAATCACATAATTTCCCCGACCAATTTCCTGCATGAACTGTTCGATACTTTGGCCCAAGGTCAAGTGATCGCGATCGCGAATCAGGTTATACCCCATGGCAAGTAACGTCTGACAAATGCGATCGACTAACAATTCACGCTGCTGGCCCAGTTCACTTTTGTCATCTTTCCAGGCATAGGAGATATAAATCTGATTCATGGTTTGCGGCTTCCAGCAAAATTTGTCAGTTTAAGACTTCCAAACTTTGTATTCCCAATTGTGGTCGCTGAATCAGTATGGTCGCTGAATCCCCTAAAAAATCCAGAGCCACACTGGAATCATCAACAATAGACCGATCGTACTAATTGCAATACTGCTCGCCGCCAAATCCCGATCCATATCATATTCTTCCGCTAGAATTAAACTTGCAAAGGCCGACGGCATCCCAGACATCAGAACTAACGCTAACCGTGCATCACCTGACAATCCCAGGAAGCTCGTCCCGATACCCACCAATCCCGGCAGCAAAATAATTTTGAGCATGACAGGCACCAAGGCATTGCGCAAACTGCTCCAGCCTTCCAGCAACCCTAAGCGAATTCCCATCAACAGAAAGGAGGCTGGGACAACAAACAACAGCGAAGATTGGCTAAACAATTCAATCGGTTCTGGAAAAATCACCGATCGCGTGGAATAGCCGATCGCAAAGGCCCAAAGGGAAGGAACAGTTAATAAATCCCGTAATAGCGTCCAAGGGGAGTGGCCGCTGTGGGACTGACCGTAATAGCTGGCAATCAGAACGCCAATTCCGTAGGTGCCAATCAAGTTTTGAGTCAGACTAAAAAAAACCGCCCAACTGTAATCCTGGGGATTAATAATCGCAGGCAGCAGCCCTAGACCGACGAACCCGGTATTCCCCAGCATCGCCGCAATAATAAAACTGCCATATTCCGCACTGGCAAAGCGCGGCAATTGACTAGCCCAGCGTTGCCAAAAAGGAGCGTCTTCCGCAACTTTTTCCGGCAAGCGCTCCAGGATCTGCAACGTGACCCAAGCCATGATCAGCCCAGAGACTAAGGTTGCGATCGTAATCACCGGAGCTAAGCCAATCTCCCCGGACAGTTGGCTATGGCGAGCCAAATCAAAAATTTGCCAAGGCACACCAAACCAATACAGTCCCCGTCCCAACCAATGGGATAACTCCTTCGGTAACCAGCGCCAAATCAGAAGCCCTAATCCTACCCACAGGATCAGCGGAGAGTATGCCTGAACTAATGTATCAATCATGAAACGTGTCAATCATGCCTGTCCATCATACTGACCTGGTGCCCCCCTTGGTCAATCACATTGCAGGTCAATCACATTGGTCAATCATATTGCAGGTTAATCACATTGCAGGCTCAATCTACTGCCAATTCGCAATGCGCCACTGATTATCTTGACGCACCATCGTATACTTCAGCCGTAGATCATCGGTTTGAGATTCAGCCAGTTGGTTGTTTTGGTAGTACTTGCGAAACTCCCGCACATTCGCAGTCACGATCGCGGTATTCGGGTCACTGGGATTCATTTCCACATTCTCAACCTGAACCGCATGTTCATACTCCACATGGGCTGCATCGCGCTGGGCCGCTGCCGATTCCCGTTGCCACTCACTTAGCTTCGGATCAACCAGCACTAGGCTTAATTGATCGGCGGCATATCCCGGCCCCATCGCGGCTCGTTTCGCAGTAAACCAGAGTTCCAGTAGCTGTTTTGCAGTTTCGGGGGTGAGATCTCCCTGCACACTCGTGGCCGTTGGACTGGGAGACACCGCGATCGAGATACTCGGGGTCGGCGCAGGGGGTGCTTGTACCGTTTGGCGCGAGAGGCGACTCACCAAGAAACCCAATAACCCTACACCCACCAACCCGATCGCCCAAGGCAGCCAAGCGGGAAACCGTTTTTTCCGGGGCTTCGGTTTCCCCATTCGGCGAGGTGGAATCCCCTCCATTCCCCCAGGGGTTTCTCGTTTCGCTCGCGGCGCACGGCTACCTGGAGGTATGGAACCTCCCTCAGAATAGGCTGGCCCAGCAGATTCAGCAGAACCCCGAGCCATCACCATCCCAGCCCCCGCCGCCGTGGCTCCCGCGATCGTCAAGCCTGAACTATTAGTCAATGCTTCTTCTTCAATATCTGACGACGATCGCGCAGGTGTCATGGTTGCTGGCGTTATCGCAGATGGGGGCATGGCTGTGGTTGGAACTGGCCCTGTTCCGTTCTGCTGATGGCGATCATTGGAATTGTGGGAGGGCGGCGATTGTAGCCGAGCATTCGGTAAAGGTTGCGATCGAGAAGACGAAGGCGCAGACATAACCCCAGACCCTACCGTCGTCGTAGAAGGGGCTTTAGCATTCCACATCGGCGCATTGAGGGTTTCGCCTTCCGTGGGCAACTCTTCTAGATAAGCTTGCACTTGACCATCCGCAAAATAGTCCTTGAGCGAAACTCGACGAGTCACTAAATCCCGAAAGTGCGGAAAAACCTCTTCCTGCAACCAGCGTTCTGCATAGAGACAGAGTCCCGGCAACAAATCCGGTGCCCCTTGGGACTGTTCTCGGATAAACGCCAACGGTTCATGCTCTTGGCTCAACTCCAGCACCCGACTGGCCTCTTCGGTTTGGCCCAATAGCAGCGCACAAACCGCCTGCTCAAGATGCACATCCTGCCGGCCACCCAGCTTCATCAGCATGTGCTTGGCACGGCGAATCAAGGCCGGTTGATGCTCTGCGAATCCACGAGCCAGCAACGCATAGACGGCTAAGTACGTCGCAACAGCAGAGGGACGCTTGGCCTCTTCTTCAAACAACACTTGCTGTTCCTCGGCGGTTAGATAGTCCCGCAACTGCTGAACAAACCGCAAAAAATCATCAATACTCAATCCCGATTGATCATCGCCATTACCATCAATGCCGTTGCGCTCTCGCAACATGTCCTGGAGTAGGGTAATGCCTTTCTTGCGATCGAGATGATTCTCATTGGGCCGTGCTAAAAGTTCCAAAATCCGATAGGGGCGTAGCCGCAGCAGATCCGATTGGATTTCTCCCCTGACCCCAGCAAAAAGATTTTCCCGCAGCAACAATTCCTGCCCCGTTTCCAACGCCTCAGCCGCAGTTTCGTACTGCCCCTGTTGCCACTGTTCCCGTCCAAGTTCTAAGCAGGCAAGGGCGATCGTGAGGACAATATCCGCTAGAGCCACTTTAGGATCGCCAAATTGCCCGGTCTTCAGGCTTGCATTCCCGCTACTTAAATAGGGTCTTCCCACCTTAAGAACCAGTTCATACTCGCCAAGTTCTTGCAAAATCAGCAGGGCCCCGATGAGATGCTTTTCAGCAATATCAATATGGGGCGTATAGGTCTCACTGGAGCTTTCGGAGCGAGGAGTCGCAGTCCCGTCACCCATCTCTTCAACCGCCAACCCCAAATCAGGATCATAGGCAGGGGTGAGAAATCGGGCATCATAGGCTTGGCGCTGGGCTGGCTCGGAAAGCACCGCATAGCCTTCATCTAACAAAGCCCGTCTCGCCTCAACCGCCGCTTCTGAATACTCTCGCCGAGGTAGCTGGAGCGTGCGATCGTGGTGCGCCTGCTTCAACTGTTCAGCGGGAGCTTGGATGGGTAAACCAAGAATCCGATAGTAATCGAGCGGAATACGCACGTTGACTTTCCCCAACATTAACCAATGAGTGAGAGTGAGTTATCCCTGGACGAGGGTTGAACCTTGCAACTTTGACCTTGCAACATAACAATTGCAATCAACAATTGTATGAAGGTATCACAGCATACCTAAAATTTTCTGGGGAATAGACGATCGCAGAATCAACCGCCGCTGCCCTTACCTTTCAAGCATATAAACCGTGTAACCATCGCCCAAGCCAAAAACAGATTAGAGCCATCATACTATCGTGGATGGCGGTTCTGATGTTTACTCTAGAGATCAGTCTTTCTCGTGAGGTTCCAGCCAGAACTTAACGAGCAGGGTATCGTCTCAAACCGTCTCAATCGGATATCACAGCAATCTAAGCCTACAATCCTAATAGGCTGTCCTAATAGGCTGTTATTTAGGATACTCAATTTCTGGATTGATCACCAAGCACCTCCTGTAAAACTCGCAGGTACTAACCTGCTTGGCTGGAGTTGCCGCTTCAACCTAGTGATATTTTGTTTGATCTTAAGCAACTCTGAACGGTATTTTAATTAAGTTACAGCGTGATAGGTCTTGCAGCGAGGATTAAACACACCCATGGTTCAAGATAGAGCATTACCAACAATCCCCACAACACCCGCCACCGTCACCCGCGAAGAAGGGCTGATGCTCTACGAAGACATGGTTCTTGGCCGTACCTTTGAAGATAAATGTGCAGAAATGTACTATCGCGGCAAGATGTTTGGCTTCGTCCACCTTTACAACGGGCAAGAGGCTGTCTCCACGGGCGTCATTCGAGCGATGCGTCCCGGCGAAGATTATGTATGCAGCACCTATCGGGATCACGTCCATGCCCTAAGTTGTGGCGTTCCGGCTCGGGAAGTTATGGCGGAACTGTTTGGCAAAGCAACGGGTTGCAGCAAGGGTCGTGGCGGTTCCATGCACCTGTTTTCAGCACAGCACCGCCTATTAGGCGGCTTTGCGTTCATTGGCGAAGGGATCCCAGTGGCGACGGGGGCCGCTTTCCAGTCGAAGTATCGCCGGGAAGTCATGGGCGATGCATCAGCCGATCAAGTCACAGCCTGCTTCTTTGGAGACGGCACCAGTAATAATGGTCAGTTCTTTGAGTGCCTGAACATGGCTGCACTCTGGAAGCTCCCCATTTTGTTTGTGGTGGAAAATAATAAATGGGCGATCGGGATGGCCCACGATCGTGCCAGCTCCCAGACGGAAATCTTCAAGAAAGCCAGCGTCTTTGGCATGGCGGGCCATGAAGTGGATGGGATGGATGTGTTGGCTGTTCGGGCGATCGCGCAGGAAGCGGTGGAGCGGGCCAGAGCTGGGGAAGGGCCTACGTTGATTGAATGTCTCACCTATCGTTTCCGAGGCCACTCCTTGGCGGATCCTGATGAATTGAGATCGAAGGAAGAAAAGGATTCTTGGTTCTCCCGCGATCCCATTAAAAAGCTGGCCGCTCACATGGTGAAGCAAAAACTGGCGACCCAGAAAGAACTCAAGGACATTGATAAGAAAATCCAGGCCCATGTCGAGGATGCAGTAGAGTTTGCCCTGTCCAGCCCGGAACCCGATCCCAGCGAACTCTATAAGTATGTGTTTGCTGAAGATTAACCAATTGAGTCTTGAGTATAGGATTTGGTAACTACTGTAAGGGTGGGCGATCGTCCACCCTTCTGATTAGGTACTAACGGATAGGAGAGTAAATCATGTACGAAATGGGTCTTTCGAGTTGGCAAGATTGGGCGACGACAGGCGTTTTTTTAGGCGTATTAGGCTTGGTGGTCTGGCAAATTTTCACCCGCAGGCCGCTGTAATCCTAGTCGAACCTTACTTTTACTGTCCCAGCTTTTTCTTGGCCTGCTGCCAGAGGGCTTCCAGTTCTGCTAGGGAGTAACTTTCTAGCGATCGATCCACGGCCTGTTCCATCTGGCTCAGCCGCTGGATAAACCGATCGTTCGTTCCCTGAAGGGCTTGCACGGGATCGAGTCCTTGCCAGCGGGCAATTTGCAGCAAGCTAAACAACAAGTCCCCCAGTTCAGATTCCTGCCGTTCCTGACTCTCATGTTCGATCGCGTGGCGCAGTTCGTCCAACTCTTCGTGGAATTTTTCCCAGACCCCGTCGATCGATTCCCACTCAAACCCCACCTTGGCCGCCTTTTTGGAAATTTTCATTGTGGCTGTCATCGGCGGCAACGATCGAGCATAACGCTGCATTTTCTGGCTCAGGCGCGTTTCTTCGGGCTTTTCCGTAGCTTTAATAGCTTCCCAATTGCGATGTACCTCCTCAGCAGATTCCACCGACACTTCACCAAAAACATGGGGATGGCGGCGGATAAGCTTTTCTGTAATCGTTGTGGCAACTAACGCTAAATCAAACTGCTGATCGTCCTTGGCCACCTGGGCTTGCAAAATTACCTGAAGTAAGAGATCTCCTAGCTCATCGGCGATCGCGGCTTGATCCCCAGTCTTCAAGGCATCTACCACTTCATAGGCTTCTTCTAACACATAGGGGATCAGCGTTGTCTGGGTCTGCTCCAAGTCCCAAGGGCAGCCGCCCTCCGGGTTGCGTAATTGGGCTACGACCTCAATTAGGCGTTGCAAAGCCTCCAGAATTTGGGTTTGGGTCGCCGGAAAATTAGATTGAATCGCCATAGAATTCAAGCGCAAAAGAAAGAGATCAGGCCAGTGCGATCGTACCGCGCGTGATCACACCGTTCACCAATGTAGTGGGATTCAGAATGTAGTGGGATTCAGAATGTAGTGGGATTCAGAATGTAGTGGGATTCAGAATGTAGTCTTTTTCGATCGACGGCTGCGCCATCGTTTCACCTTAGACCCCAACCAATCGCTCAAACTGTGGCTCATGGCTCCCGCTTCCAACCCGACAAAACTTGCGAGCCAATATTCAGGATATTGTTGCCAAGCTTGCCCGATCGGGTTCCAAGACTGTTGCCAGAGCGGCGCTGCAAACGCGAGCCAGTCCCCTTGTCCCAGATAATGCCGCGCGATCGACCATCCCAAAATTCCAGAACTCACCACCGTTCCAATCAACATTGCTAAATAGAGCAGACGCAGAGTTGTCCCGACCAAAAACCCATGGGACAGCAGCGATCGATGGCGAAGGCTGCGGCGATAGGGCAACCAAATCCAGCGCAACCAACCCCAACGGCGATATTGCTGGGAGTGAATATCCAAATCTGGGCCAAACATCAACCCACTGAACAAAAAACAGCCCGATGCCACCAGAGCCAATCCTGCACTATGGGTCAACCCCCAGCCCAGCCCTGCTATCGCGGGCCAACACCACAGGGTAATGCTGTCGTGAGTTTTCCCAGAGGGCATAGGGTTCCAAAAAAAATTCCAAAAACTTTGTTTTCATCTTACCGAATCCAATGTTTTCTGTTATATTGTTTATTAGTGATTTCGGGCGATTAACTCAGCGGTAGAGTGTCTGCCTTACAAGCAGAAGGCCGGGGGTTCAAATCCCTCATCGCCCATAGAAGTAAACATTTCGTTTCAATAGTTTCCCACAGGTGAGTTAGGCAGCGATCTAGCGTCTTAGAAAGCTAACGAATCCTATCAGAGCTTTCTTATGGATCCACTTTCGTGAAGCTAGTATTCGCGAAGTCTTCCCGATCGTTCGGCTTTCCTGCGGAAATCTGCGGGACAACCGTATGGTCACGATCGCGAAAAACACGCTAGCTTAAACGCAGGGATTCAATCACTGGCGGGGTAAGGGCAATATGATCAAGCGGTATGGGAGCCGAGTCGGTCAGATGATGGGATGGCTGATGGCGGCGGGGGGAAGTGCGATCGCGGTTGGAACCTTGGGTGCCATTATTCTGCTGGGAATTTTGCTGGGAGCCATTCTCGGTATGTCAAAGGTTGTGGCCGTAGCCGTGCTGCTTCTGGTATTTCTGCCATTACTAATTTTGTTTGGGCTCTTGCCCGTGGCATTGGGTGGCGTGATGCTTTTTGCCAGCGATCGCGCGAAGAAAGAAGCGATTCGGGATACATTTTTTCAATTACTGAAAGCTAAAAAAGGGCGTATCACCCTGGTGGAATTTGCACGGGCAGCAGAACTGGAACCCGTGATAGCAAGGCAATATCTCGATCGGTGGGCGCGGGAATGCAATGCCGATTTTGATGTGACAGAAGCAGGTGAAATCCAATATGTATTTGTCTATGAAGCGCCTGGGAGCTTACCAGGAGGGGATGCACCGTTTCAGGCATGGCAAGTTTGGATGAAGGAACGGATTAACTTATCCTGAGCGTCGATCGTCAGATCGACATCATTAGATCCCCATCGTCAGATTTACAGTACGATCACTGAAACTCAATCCACCCACCTTTCAAGTCAATGGTGAGATTGAGGAAATTTTGGGCACCTTAAGTCAAACTACCAGTCAATCATTACCATCCCAAAGCTCGCACAACGTAATTTTTGCGAAGGGATGGCTCCAGATTTCACATCAGGGTGCCGAACATGCTTTTCTTGAATCCATGGACTCTCAGCCGTAGATCTTCCCATCTCCGATCGCTAACTTTTGCAGTCACTTCAGAGAAATCTTGCTACGATGCATCAACGTGATTTCTGCGACGTCATCGGTCTACCGCCTACTCAATGGTAGATTGCATATTGCCGGGGAAAGTCTAGTTGACTTGTTGACACTAGCTGACTCATTTATAAAAGTGGTATTGCAGAAGAAATCGCTCTAAATAGAGACGATTCCTCAATCCCCCAACTTTATTGTGAATTAGTAAGGTATGAACAAGTCAGGCGTGGGAAGGGGTGTTTGTTGATTTGAACGATCGACCAGAATTAATGTGCTGCAAATCAAAGTTCGCCTATGATGAATGCCAATCAAGATAGTTAGGCAACGGCAGTCATTTAAATTCTGCTCCTAATCAAGTGTGCCCAGCAACCTGTCTACCTAGGGAATAGGATACGCATTCTGTTCCTGATCGTCCAAAATTGCCGAAATTTGATTGGCCCTTTCATTGATTGTGTGTGGTGAGGAAGCTCGTGAAAAGCGTCAAAAAACGTCCTGTTCAAGCTCGTAGGGTTCCCCCAGGAGCTAAACGCCCTGTTCGCAAAACCAATAACAAACGATTGACTTGGTTAGTGTTTTGCTTAACCGGGGTTGCGATGCTCTCCGCAATGGCGGGTGCCTTACTGGCAGTTTCCTTGGCCAGTACGCCTTTGATGCAACGAAAGTTAACCACCCAGGAAGCTTCTGTTTTTAATAAAGGCGAAATTGCCAATAGCAGCCTGAAAATGCCAGGGTTAACTCGTCCAGTGAACATTTTGGTACTGGGTACCAAAGTTCTCACGACCGATGTCCAAGAAGTCCCGGACAACCTAAAGAATCTTAAGTACCAAGCCTTAGTCAATTCCTTTGAAGGCTTAACCGACACAATGCTGTTAGTGCGGTTTAATCCTGAGAACAAGAAAGTTTCTGTCCTCTCTCTCCCTCGCGATACGCGAACAGAAATTCCAGGCCATGGGGTCACCAAACTCAATGCCGCAAACGTATATGGAGGGCCAGCTCTGTCTGCTCGATCGGTCAGTCAACTTCTGGGTGGAGTGGGGATCGATCGCTATGTGACGATCAATGTTCAAGGGGTTCAAGCCTTAGTAGATGCCTTGGGTGGGGTGACGGTGCATGTCCCTAAGGACATGAAGTATCGTGATGACAGTCAGCACCTATACATCAACCTGAAGGCAGGTCGGCAGCATTTGAATGGGGATCAGTTACTCCAGTTACTGCGGTTCCGCTACGACGAGTATGGAGACATTGGCCGAATTCAGCGGCAACAAATGGTGATGCGTGCCTTAATGGAACAGGCCTTGAACCCAGCAACCATTACCCGACTCCCCAAGATTCTATCAGTGATTCAATCCCACATTGATACCAATCTTTCTGTAGAAGAAATTGCTGCGTTGGTGGGATTTGCAGCACAGACCAATCGATCGAATACTCAAATGCTGATGCTACCAGGGGAATTTAGCCATCCTGGTGAATTTGACGCCAGCTACTGGGTTCCCACCTATCGCCGCATCCAGGGTATGATGGCTCGGAACTTCGACTTCGGTTCAGCTGACGATACCGATAACAATAGTCCAGGCACACTGCGAGTCACAATCCAAGACAGCACAAAACAGCCCAACACCGCTCAGACAGTGGTGAAGCAGCTTCAAAAATCGGGCTACGGGGATGTGGGGATTGGTCAACCTTGGAATGAGGCCCTTAGCGTGACTCGGATCGTGGCCCAACGGGGAGATAGTCAACAGGCAGAAGCCCTTCGCAAAGCCTTGGGATTTGGGGAAGTCCGCATCGAAAATACAGGTGACCTCGAGTCAGATGTGACGATTCAACTGGGCAAGGATTCCACCCAAGCAGTTAAAAAGTAAGGTTCCCTACCCGCTAGGATCCAGCAAAAGGCGGACTAGGTATTTTTCTAAAGCGACTGAGGGTTCCGATAGAGCAGATCAGTCGCTTTAATTTTGCCGAAATGTTGCCAAACTTAGCGCATTCCCAAATTCCGCACTGCAAACAAACTCCCTAAAATCCCGATCGTGCTGCCAAAGCCAATCAAAATCAGCGGCAGCAGCCAAACCTGCCAGGTGCTATTTTGCAATAGTAAACTTTGTAGTAAATCTCCCTGCTGGGCTAAGAACTGGGTCAGCGATCGCTGAAGACCTTGAATTAAAACCCAAGCGGTTCCAGCCCCCACCAACCCAAAGGTGACACCCTGTAGCACAAAGGGCAGGTAAATCCAAGCGCGCGTCGCTCCCACTAGCCGCATCACTTCTACTTCCTGGCGTCGTGCAGCAATCACCAAGCGCAAGGTTGTCGTAATCACGGCGATCGCGCTCATCGTCAAGAATCCTGTTACTCCTAAATTGATCCAGCCTAAGCCCCGATTCAGATCAGCCACCTGCTTCACCGCCTCTCCCGCATATTGCACCGTTTCCACCCCCCGCACTTGCTTGAGAGCAGCGGCGATCGTGGGAACCGCAGGGGCAGACTTAGCCTGAACTCGCAATTCATCCACCAGCGGATTGCCGTCTAACTGCTGGGTCGCTCCTTGCAGATCTGCCATGCCCAACTCTTTGACTAGGTCAGCCCAGGCTTGCTCCTTGCCGATCGTCTCCACCCGTACGACTTCTGGCATTTTCTGCACGATCGGCTGAACGTCCTTCGCAGAAATCCCGGTTTCCAGGAAGGCGGTTACCTCCAGTTGGTTACCAAATTGATTCAAAAATTGCCCAACTTGCCAACTAGTCTGCAAACTCAGGCCAAAGAGAAACAACAAAACGGTGACAGTGCTGATGGCAGCCCAATTCATCCAGCCGCCCCGCAAAAGTCCGCGCCAAGTTTCGCGCAAGAGGTAGTCAAATTTGGTGAGCGATCGCAACATAGAAACTTGGCCTTGAAACGCTGTAATGGCAGACATGCCGCAACTAGCAATGGTAGATGCAGGTTGCACTGCCGCTGCCATTATACGGAGCAGAGTCAGAATTGGGAGAATCCGTCGGATGGCTAGATTATGGGGCAATTGCTGGTAACTAAACTCAAACACCCGCTAAGATTAAACTAATGCGGATTGAATCCGATTTAATTCAATTGTATTGATGTAAGCAAGATCATTATCTGCGGTATTTGACGACCCATGAGTACTTCATCCACGATCGCTGTCGAAAAAGTTAAGCTCAAGAAACCGCCCTTAGAGGTTCATCATTTGGGCGATCGGGTGCTGCGTCAGCCCGCTAAGCGCGTCGCCAAGGTGGATGAAGAGATCCGGGACATTGCTCGCAAAATGCTGCAAACGATGTACAGCGAAAATGGCATTGGTCTTGCAGCGCCCCAGGTCGGCATTAATAAGCAAATCATCGTGGTTGATATTGAGCCCGATGATCCCAAACAGTTACCCATGGTTCTAATCAATCCTGTCATTAAGCGCGTAGGCGGGAATTTCTGCCGAGAGCAAGAAGGGTGCCTCAGTGTCCCCGGCATTTATATGGACGTGGATCGGCCTGAAGCGATCGAAGTGACCTTTAAAGATGAGTTTGGTCGATTACAAACCCTGCAAACTGATGGGTTGTTGGCACGGGTGATTCAGCACGAGATCGACCACTTAAATGGTGTTTTGTTTGTTGATCGCGTTGACAACCAACTGGTACTGGGTCAAGAGCTAACGAAAAAAGGATTTTCAGTGAAAGCTGTGAAACCGATTGCTTAGAATCACAAGCGACCTACGGGTTTCTGAATCTGGGTATGCCTATCTATGCACCTGTCCCTAGGTCGCTGAGTTCCAGTAGCTCGGTTCTAGTAGTGAAGCGTCTGTAAAGTGAGTCTGATAAGCGAGTCTTCCTGTGCTGACACCTAAAAGTGGTTTGTTCCTAGCAATTTCCTGTATTGCCGCGATCGCGGCAGTAGGCTGCGTCTTTGAACTGTCTTCAGGAATACCGCAGTGGGGCCAAACTCCCACCACTGCCATCCTGATCGCCAGCATTCCTATCACAGTGATTGCTTTTCTGGCTGCCGTCAAGGATGCTCGGGCAAATTTCTAATTTCTTGGGCAGTTGTCTACAATCACCCAACTTTAACGAGGTAAGTCATAGGTTGCTCGGTTGGTTGTGAGAATTGAACCGGATATCTAATCAGGATGGCTGAAAAAAGATCCATGACTGGGGGAAAGACACCTCATAAATAATGGGGCAGAAACTTATAAAATGTGTTCAAGACATTTAACCCCTTGATCCTATGGTATCCGGCGATATGGTATCCAATGGTACGGTATCCGGTGATTTAGACAGCGCCTTCTTATCATCCTTCCAGTTGCCCACAGATTTTCTGGAGCACCCATGACTGGCGACGACCATCTCTCAGCAGCATTGCTTAGGCAGATGCCTGCTAGTGGTGCAACCCAGGAACGTCAACCCCTGTATCCCATCAACGTTACTGACTCAGTTACGATTGGTCGGGATCCAAGCTGTCAAATTGTCATTGATTCCTCTCTGTATGGAACCGTCTCACGGTATCATGCGGAAATTCGACCTACTGCTGCCGAGCCAGGGGTCGTGCCCAGTTGGTGGATTTGCGATCTAAATAGTTCCAATGGCACCTATGTCAACGGTCAGCGAGTGGTAGGATGCCAAGCCCTAAAACCTGGAGATCGGCTTATTCTAGGGCAGCAGGGACCAGAATTTCGTTTTGAATATCCTGCGACCCAGCTATCAGCACCCATTTCGCAAACCGCAGGCGCACTCCATCAAGCCGCAAAACGCCCGATCTCAGCGATCGAACCTTCGCCCAATCCCAACTCCGGCGCATCTCTACGCAACAATACCGTCACCCTCACGCAACTCTTTCCAATCTTTTCTACAGGGTTAGAAATCACTCAAAAAGCCTATGTCTTTCCCGCGTTGGTGACGATCGCGGCAGTGGTTACCCTCTTTGTTACCGTTGGGCGGCCCCTTGCCTTCAACTTCGTACTGGCCAATTATTTAGCTTTTGCCGCCTATTTTGTGGTCTATCGACTCTGCGGTAAGACAAAGTCCTGGGTCATTTTATTCGGGACTGCTGTATTCACGATCGGGATTCTGCGGAGTCCGATTTTGCCGTTATTTACTGTAATTTTCCGCAATACCTTGCCAGGACAGGTACCAGCAACGGGGGAGTCCATTGGATTCTTTGGCTTATTAATCCGCATGTTTTTTGGGGCGGGGTTAATGGAAGAGCTGATTAAAGCACTTCCCCTGATCTTGCTATGCCTAATTGGCTATCCTCGATCGAATAGTTGGCGCGATCGGTTTGGAATTCGAGAGCCGTTGGATGGAATTTTGCTGGGGGCAGCCTCAGCGATCGGATTTACATTGCTTGAAACACTCGGACAATACGTGCCCGCGATCGTTGAATACACCGCAACTCAAGCCAACAACGATGTCAGCCAACTGCAAGGCTTACATCTCCTAATTCCTCGGCTCTTGGGTTCAATTTCGGGCCATGTGGCTTATAGCGGCTATCTGGGTTACGCGATCGGACTGAGTATCCTCAAACCCGATCGGGCTTGGTTAACCTTGGGAATTGGTTATCTCACCGCCGCAGGATTACATGCTCTCTGGAATACCTTGGGAACGGTGAATCCCTTGGGACTTGTACTCGTGGGTCTACTGTCCTATGCCTGGTTAGGAGCCGCCATCCTCAAAGCGCGGGCCCTGTCTCCCACCCGTGCGAAAAACTTTGCAACTCGCTTAAAAGCCCCCTCAGAATAGGGAGCCAGCATTCAGAACCACTAGTCCTGCTCTTGTTGGGCAATATTTAGAGCATATTTAGCGATCGCAAGCGTTAACTTAGCTTGTTCAATCTCAGAGAGCGCTTGCCAATCCTGGGGCAATTCGTATTTCGGTTCTTCACCGCGCATCGCATAGGCAACAGGCCGAGCAAAGACGTAGAGATCTTCCTCCGACCAAACGGGGAGACTCGTTTGCACACACTGCACTAGCTGACCCGCTAAATCACTGGAACTGTTGACCAATGCCTCTGCTTGTTGGGCAATGGCTGCCAAGATTGCCTTGGGAACTGTGGCAAACTTCCGGGTCAACTTGGCCTGAATCGAGGTTTCCCACAGGTGATCAAGAGTCTTGAAAAAGTTCTCTGCCCGATCGGTAATTTCTTGGTCTTCCAACCCATTCAACAGACTATTTGTTTCTATCTCAGCGAAAAAATCTGTGGCTTGGTCTGGGTTCCAAGGATAGACAACTTTTTGACTGGGGTCTTCTGGAAGAGTAATCTCGCCCTCTTCTATTTGATGACGAACAGAAACCCCTTCAGATTGAATGAGTAGATTAAGCAGATCTTGCTGAGCTTGAGCTTGAACTTTATTAATACGAGAAGAATTTGCACCACTTACCATAACCGTAACTCCCTCATGGACTGCTGGATTGAGATTTGCTACCGATACCTACAGACAACCTGTTACAGATTCCGTAACGACAATCAAATTTGCTGGCCTTAGCTATGGTAATTCATTCCACTGGCTCATTCGATCGGATGATAGACCGATACAATCTCCGCATTCCTACGTATATTTACGATTATTTACGTAATATCACGGTCTAACTGGCCAGCAAATTCCGTATTTATCCTGAGTTGTCCCCACTAGTTTTGCCCAATTCTAGACTAACCTCAGTCAGTATGCAGTTAGGAATCAACCATTACATAATCCAATGATTGATCATTGGAATTTCTGTGATCTGTGCTGGGAACTAAAGCAATCTGCGATTCTTCATCTCTAAAGTTTGTTTTTTTCCAGAAGTCATTAATACCTGAAACAATTTCCTCTACTGATTGAGATCCTACTTCTAGCGTGTTCCGACTATGGATAGTACCTATATTGATTCTCTCCTTCATAACTTGAAACATGAAGAAGAAACCGTCAGAGAATCTGCCACTCAAGAGTTATGGCGAATTTGGTTCGAGCAGAAAGGGGTGGTTGGCTACCAGGTATTACAGCGGGCTCAGATTTTGCTTCAAGCGGGTGAATTTAATCAAGCCGAGAGTATTTTGACTCAGTTGATTAGCAGTATGCCAGATTTCGCAGAAGCCTGGAATCGTCGAGCGGTTTTGTACTTTACGCAACAACGCTACGACAAAGCAATTTTAGATTGTCAGCAAGTCATTCAACTCAATTCCAGCCATTTTGGAGCACTCCATGGACTAGGACTTTGTCATGTTGCCATAGAAGATTATCACCAGGCCATCCACGTGTTTCGGGCAGCCCTCACCATTCATCCCTATTCACTAGAAAATCAACGAATGCTACTGGAATGTACTCTTAAACTGACTTAATTTCTGAGCGTAAATGGCATAATCGCAGAGGAGTGCGGTGGACCCAAGCATTTGGACAAGATCTAATGAAAGTTAAGCTCTAAGTGTAACGTGAGCTCAGCCATCTCATAGATCAAAAGAGATTGATCTGACAAATGCTTTAGTTAATCGAACTCATTATCATCCATCTAACCGGGTCAGTCAAATTCAATTTGACTCTTTAAACCTGCATCATAAACCTGATTGGGTTTCTGGTTATTTAGGGATTGATGCATTCTCTCCTGATTATACCAATCAAACCATTGATTCAACTCCTGTTCTAAATGATGGCCATCTCGAAACTCTTTGATGTAGATTAACTCGTATTTCACTGACCACCACAAGCGTTCAATGAAAATGTTGTCATGACATCGACCCCGCCCATCCATGCTAATTTGAATGCCCCGAGCTTGAAGACAATCGGTAAAGTTATTCGCAGTAAATTGCGACCCTTGATCTGAATTGAAAATCTGCGGGGCAGGATACGTCGCTAATGCCTGCTGCAAGGCCGTCATACAAAAGGATACATCCAAACTATT
>NZ_JBLZFX010000087.1:0-26605 GCF_050753345.1 Alkalinema pantanalense CENA528
CTTCAATGAATACCTTCTCAATCAATTTATTCACAAGTTAGAGCTTGACCCGACTTCGATTAAATCACATCCCAACTACTCAACCCTCTGTGAACACGGCATCATCGCCGCTTAATTTTGTCCGGAGTATTGTTAAATCTCGACGCTTGTCTAATCCTAAATACTGTTCAATCTGCCGATCTCTAATCACAAAGGTCTGTTCCCAAGGATGATCTAATGCAAACGCATGGGCAGCATAAATCAAATGCAAACAGGCTGACCGAATGTCTAAGGCGTCGAAGTTGACTGTCGGAGATTGAGTAGGCTCGGGATCTGGCTGGGCTGTACTGGTATGGGCACTTGTGGGTTTAGCACTTGTGGGTTTAGCACTTGTGGGTTTAGCACTTGTGGGCTGAGTATTTATTGGCTGAGCAGCGGGCGGATGTAAACCAGCGCTGCAAGGCGGCGACGGAGGTGAGCCTGGGGCGGATAGACTGAGTGCTTCTTCTCGCAACCAAAAACGCAATCGCCCTCGCCCTTGCTTAACCTGTCGTTCGTAATAAAACGCTCCCGCATCATCCTGTTGCCAAGGCAAAGATTGTCGTTGTGCTAACAAATTACACCCTTCCCAAACCACGATCGCTGACGCAAAGGAATTCGTCTTGCCATTGAGAAATAAATCAGGACTCGTGGATGTGTGATCACTCTCTTTCCATCGTCCTTTCTTGACCTGCAAGGGGGATGGAGGTGTTTCGATCGGGCAATGGGCGACACATTGAGGCCCTCCGGCGACCGTTGCACAATTATTACAGAGCGCAGGGTCAATCCAATAATCTTGATCTTTTGTTTGAATCGCTCCCGTTGGACATTCAGGGGCGCAAATACCACATTGAGTACAATGATTGTTAATTGTGTAAGGCATAGCTTGAGAGAGCGAAAGAGACAATAAGCAAGCATTACATTGCGAATTACAAGTCGAATCCGAGGAAACATGGCTCCAAAAATTCACTGGAGCGCGGCTGCCTGGAGCATGGCTGCCTGAAACACGACTGCCTGAAGCACGACGGCTGAGTACTCAGATGAAATCCCATGGAGGACAGGAGTCTCAGCCCCTGAAATTAGACCGACTGAAATTAGACCGACTGAAATTAGACCGACTGAAATTAGGCATGGTCACTGGACAAAGTGTGCCATTGCCTAGACAAGACCTTCGTAATACCAAATCAACTTGTGATTGCAACCCATAATGATCCCCCCGAATCCCCCTTATCAAGGGAGATTTTGAAAGAATTTAACTGAATTCTCTCCTTTTGTAGCCTTGCTTCCCGCAGGGGAGGAGGGCTGGGGGGATCGGATCTGTAGGATTGATCCATCAATTTGGTATACCTTAACAAAACCATACGTAACAAAACCGTACTTACCCAAACCGATTTGAACTGGGGGGTTAGGAAACTCCTGCCGATCGACAAAGCTGACTTGTATAATCAGCCGACGCCATCAGCCGACGCCATCAGTTTATGTAATCATCTCGTACAACCAACTCGGACGATCGACTCGGTTTTGCTGTTTATAGTTCTAATCAGAATTGGACTGCGTATTTGTTCCTACTAAGCAATTCTATATTTATTTAATTTTCTCGAATAAGGTTTATTTTAATTGTGCAGCTTCTAATAACGTTCTCTTTCAATCAATATGGATCGCGATCGATGATGATCCCGATCTCCCTTGCATCGGATTCAAGGCCGTTCTAATCCTCCAGCACATTTAACCGCAGGGGATTGAGATGCACATTCCAGGGGAAGGGTTGGTCTTTTAGCTGTTCCCATCGGTCTTTAAATACTTCTGCCTGGAGATGATAATCCTCGCCATGGGCAGGTGGTTGGTGCAGTTTGAGATAGAGCGTTATGCGGTGAGGCGTTTCGCTGGTGGCCGCTAGCCAGCAAGCAAACGTATTTGACCTAGGGGGGCTGGGTGGACTCGTGGAAGAGGGATCGCTGGCCGCTGGCACAAAGGTGATTTGGTGGGCGCGGATGGCTATCGCGCTGAGGCGGTATGGAATGGGTTCCACCACAGTTAAATAACAGCCCCAATCGATCGCCTCGACTTGCTGGTCACCAGTTGGAATGGCCCGAGAAAAGTTTTTGCACCCCGTCAGTCGGGCAATGCTGGTGCGATGGGGATGTTCAAAAATGTCCTGCTTCGGCCCATGGGCGATCGCTTGACCCTGTTCCAGCACAAGTAAATTGTCAGCAACGCGGTAAACCTCTTCCATATTGTGGGTAACGAATAAAGCAATGCCAGAGTAATCGCTGAGAATTGAGATCAGTTCCCGTTCCAGTTGGCTACGGAGATGGGTATCCAGAGCAGAAAAAGGCTCATCCAGCAGTAACACTTCCGGTTGGCTGGCGAGGGCACGGGCAAGGGCGACGCGCTGCTGTTGGCCGCCGGACAGTTGATGGGGATAGCGATCGCCCAATCCCGTTAATCCCATGCGGCTGAGATAATGGGTGACTTCTTGCCGAAGGGCCGACTTGGCTAGGGATTTCGGCAGGCCAAAGGCAATATTTTGCGCCACCGTCAGATGGGGAAACAGGGCATAGTTCTGAAAAATAATACCAATGCGTCGCGCTTGGCTGGGAACCTGAATGCCCCGTTGGGAATCGAACAAAGTCCGCCCGTTTAACAGAATTTGTCCTTCCGTGGGGATTTCTGTGCCCGCAAGACAGCGCAGCAGCATACTTTTGCCCGATCCTGATGCCCCTAGGATGCCCAAGGGCTGGTTATTCGCAAAGAATTTGACTTGGAGCGTAAATTCTGGCAACTGTTTGGACAGATCAACCCAGAGTCCAGAACGGCTCAACGGATCATGACACGGTTGCCTCGACGATCGCGTCCATTCTTGACTGGAAGATTTTGGAAATGCTGCTGGCGATCGAAGTTGGAAGGGTAGATGGGATTGATTGAAGAAGTGTTTAGGCGATAGAACGATTAATCGCTGGAACAATGAAAAGAATTTCTGAACAGAAAATCCCGATCGACGCTGGAACGATCGTTTAATGAGTTGTTGAGATCTGCAGGAAAATGACCAAAGATTGATAAACGCGATCGCAGAGAGGGAAATAGATAAGATGACACCTGACCAAAGCCAAGCTTGTCGAGTTTCTCCCGCTTCCACAGCATGGTAAATCGCTAGGGGAATCGTTGTCGTGACACCGGGAATATTCCCCGCTAGCATCAAGGTTGCACCAAATTCCCCCAGCCCCCGCGCAAAGGCCAAGGTCGCCCCTGCCAGAATGCCAGGAAGGGCAAGGGGTAAACTAATCCGCCAGAAAATTTCGCCCTCTGACGCGCCTAGGGTTCGTGCGGCTTGCAGCAGGTGCCCATCAATCTGCTCGAAGGCCCCTAGGGCGGTGCGATACATCAGGGGAAAGGTCACCACAGTTGCAGCGATCGCGGCGGCATACCAGGTAAAAATAATCTCTGTATGGAGTGCACGGAGAAGCTGCCCGATCGGGCCTTGTTGCCCAAACAGTTGCAGCAAAATGAACCCCACAACTGTCGGCGGCAAAATCAACGGCGAAATGAAGAACCCATCTAAAAAAGAACGCCATTGACCACGATAGTGAACTAATCGGTAGGCAACGGTTATCCCTAATAAAAAAGTAACGAATGTGGCAACGCTGGAAACTTTAAGAGAAATCCATAGAGGAGACAGATCAAATTCACTTGACTGCATGGAGGGATAGGAAATAAAAAACCGGGAACTACGATCGAACCTATGCACCTATCCCTAACGGGGCGCTATCTCAAATCCAGATTGGGTAAAAACGCTTTGGGCCGGTGGACTGGCAAGAAAGTTGACGAAATCGGTCGCGGCTTCCGGGTGCTTGCTGCTTTTGATGACGGAGATCGGGTAGACGATCGGATCGTGTAAATTATCGGCGATCGTTTCGACCACTTTCACTTGGTTGCTCGTCTTCGCATCCGTCAGATACACCAGCCCCGCTTGGACATTCCCAGATTCCACAAATTGCAGCACTTGCCGCACATTATTCGCCAGGACGTATTTCGCCTGCAATGTCTCCCAAAGGCCCTGTTTCTCGAGGACTTGCTGAGCATATTGGCCTGCGGGCACGCTAGCAGGATCCCCGATCGCAATCCGTTTAACCGCGTCATTGGTCAAATTTTGTAGCGTGCTAATGCCAGATTGATTGGCTGGAACAATTAACACCATGCGATTCTTCAGCAAGTTGCGCTTTGTCCCAGGAACGAGTAAGTTTTTTGCTTCTAGCTGATTTAACGGCTTCGCTGCGGCTGCAATGAAAACATCCACGGGTGCACCTTGTTCAATCTGCCGTTGCAAAGCGCCGGAACTGGCAAAGTTATAGCGCACTGTTGCCGTTGGGGTGGATTTTTGATACAGCGGTGCAATCTGCTGGAGGGCATCCGTGAGACTAGCAGCGGCGGACACCGTGAGTTCGATCGTAGGTTGGGAGGAGGGAGAAGGGGATTGTGACGCGGTATTCGGGGAAACACCACGGGAACAAGCTGTCATGATGATCCCTAGGGCAACGGCCAATCCTAGAAAGACCGCGATCCGCTGTTTAAAGATAAGCCGCATACCCATTGTCGATCCCCTCTTGCTTCTAAATGTTCTCAGTACTCAATGTAGTACTAATGTAGCTAAGATGGGATCATTTATCATTCTATTAATTTAGGTGGTGATCTGGTAATTGCGCATCATGCCACCATCTTCGTGTTCTAAGTTATGGCAGTGATACATCGATCGACCGCTGTAGTGGACAAACTTCATTAATAGTTTCACCTGTTCTCCCGGCATGACCATGACCGTATCTTTCCAACCATCGTCGATATACCCTGCTTTAACCGTTTGCCAAGCAGCTTGCCCATCGGGTAGGACTTGCCGATCGATGACCTGAAACTGGACGCCATGGATATGAATCGGATGGGCCATACTATGCGCCATTCCCATAGCATTCATCCTAAACTGCTGCTGATTGGGACTACGATTAAGATTCATATTGGCTGTATTGATGATCATCCATTGCTCGATCGTATTCAGTTTAACGATCTCATCTTCTGCGACTGTATCCATTTCAAAAGTTTTATTGTTGAGTAACCACTGCATTCCAGAACTATTAATCTTGATCTGACGAGGATTATTGACATTCACAGCCTCAGAGGGTTGTAATCGCGGAGCTTGGGTCAGAATGTTAGGTAACGTGAGTGATTCTTTTTCCTGACGATCGACCCTAATTTTGAGTAATGTCATTGCTGCACCCATTCCAGGGACATTTCCATTGATTCCCTGCACTCCTTGCATCATGCCCCCCATTCCAAAGGTTTCCGCACCGGAAAACTCTAAGCTATTGAGAAAGACCTCTGTTCCGACTTTGAGCTTACTAAAATCCGCCCAGAGATCTACCCGTTCTCCCGGAGCCAGCAGGACATAAGGCCGTTGAATCGGTTTGGGCAGCAAATGACCATCGGTGGCGATCGCGGTCAGGGGTTCACCATGACTCCACGCAAGTTTATAAATCCGGGCATTGGAGGCATTGAAGACCCGCAGCCGATAAATTCTAGTGGCAACATTCAACGGTTCATTCCAATGGCCATTAACCAGAATTTTATCCCCCAGGAATCCCATCATATGACCCATCATGCCACCCATACCCGCATTGGGATTTCTGCCACGATTCATCATTGGCCCCATTCCAGGCATCATTCCAGGTATCCCTGCCCTACCCTGCTGGGCCCGATTCTGGAATCCCAGATAAAGCAATTGATTTTGCCGATCGAAGCTCCGATCTTGCAGCACGATCGGCAGGTCATAGTCTCCGGTGGGCAGGTTGAGCTTGGATTCCTCATCATCAGCCACCAGAAAAAGCCCTGCTAAGCCTCGGTAGACCTGCTCGCCAGTGAGTTGGTGGGGATGGGCGTGGAACCAGTTGCTGCCCGCTGGATTCACCACGTCGAATTCGTAGGTGTAGCGTTCTCCTGGGGCGATCGCCTGCTGGGGATGACCATCCATCGCCTCCGGTACAATTAACCCATGCCAATGGATAATACTGGGCTGATTTCCCGGTAACGCATTGTCAAAGTGAATCCTCACCCGTTGGCCCTGGTGAACTCGGATCGTGGGGCCCAGGTAACTATTGGGCAGAACCTGTAAACTTGCGGCATCACCTTTTACCAATCTAGCTTGGTAAGTCCAGACTTGAGTAGATTGTCCTGGAAGAATTTTAACGCTATCGATAACAGCTTTGAGGTCAATTTCTACATCAGGAATACGAATGCTAGAAAGCAGATTGGCAGAGGAAGGGGGAGAGGAACGAGAGACAGTCTGAGCACAACTTGTTAACAGTTGGTGTAATCCACCGCCTAGGGTTAATCCACCCGTTGTGAGGATAAACCGACGCCGTGAAATGGGTCTTGAAATCAACATAGGAAGCACCATGGGTTAATTAATCAATCAGTGAATTAATTCATCAATCAGTCACTTGATCGAGACCGGGTCGTTCCTAAAAACCACCAGAGTTCCATACCAATGAGGGTGATTCCTCCGATCGTGACAATGGCTCGATGGCTCAAGGGTTGATCGATCGCTTGAAATTCAGGTTTTGCGGCAGGATTAGCGGATGGGGAATGCATATCCTGCGCTAGGGTCGGAAATCCGATCGTCAGAACCAGAATCAGGCCCATTAAACCGATGGATTGCATCCAGCGGCGCGATCGAGCATGTCCAAATGTGCGGGGAAAGAATTGCATAGTTTAGCTCCTTAGGAAAGGCGAAAACGACGGAGACGGAGAGCATTGGTCACGACGGAAATGGAACTCAAAGCCATGGCTGCTCCTGCAATGATGGGACTGAGCAACCAACCAAAAATGGGAAACAGAATACCAGCGGCGATCGGAATACCCGCCACGTTATAGCCAAAGGCAAATAATAGGTTTTGACGAATGTTTTTCATCGTAGCCCTACTAAGACGAATGGTAGTGGGAATGCTACGGAGATCACCGGAAATGAGAATAATCTCAGCGGTGGCAATGGCAATATCCGTTCCAGTGCCAATGGCAATCCCCACGTCCGCTTGAGCCAGGGCAGGGGCATCGTTAATGCCATCTCCCACCATAGCAACTCGTTTTCCTTCGGCTTGCAGATGCTGAATCGTCGCAGCCTTTTGATCCGGTCGCACCTCAGCCAAGACCCGCTGGATGCCGATCGATTGGGCGATCGCTTCGGCAGTGCGGCGGTTATCCCCTGTCAGCATAACGACTTCCAAACCCATGCGCTGGAGGGTCTGAATGGCTTCGGCGGAGGTAGGCTTGAGGGTATCGGCAACGGCGATCGCGCCTTGGATTTCACCATTGATAGCAATTAAGCTAACGGTTTTACCTTGGGTTTCCCAGCGATCGACCTCAGTTTGAACGATCGTGGTATCCATCGCTAAACGTTCTAGCCAGCGCTGGGTACCCACTTGAAGCAACTGTCCAGCAATGATTCCCTGGACACCAGAACCGGGAATGGCTGCAAATTGTTCCACCGTCGGCCAAGTCGTTATCTGAGCCGCTTGTTCAGCATAGTGAACGATCGCGGCAGCTAAGGGATGTTCGGATTGGCGTTCCAGTGCGCCGATCAACGGTAAAATTTCAGCAGGCAATAAAGTATCGGATTTCAGTAACTCCGATCGCGTAACAAAATCTGTAACTTCCGGTTTGCCTTGGGTAATAGTTCCGGTTTTATCGAGAACAATGGTTTGAACTTTGTGGGCCAGTTCCAAGCTATCGGCATTTTTAATCAAGATGCCATGCTTCGCCCCTTGACCGATGCCGACAGTAACCGATGTGGGTGTCGCTAAACCTAAGGCACAGGGACAGGCAATAATTAACACACTGACCATGGTTAATAGTGCCAGGGTCACATTGCCCATCCAGTTGTACCAAAGGATAAAGGTCAAAAGCGCGATCGCAATGACACCGGGGACAAACCAGCCCGTTACCCGATCGGCCAGCTTTTGAATGGCGGCTTTGGAGCCTTGGGCTTGCTGAACGAGCTGAATAATTTGGGCCAAGGTGGTGGATTCACCAATGCGAGTAGCACGAAATTGAAAACTGCCCGTTTGGTTGATCGTCGCTCCGATGACTTCATCCCCGATTTGCTTACTCACGGGAATGCTTTCTCCAGTAATCATCGATTCATCGATCGTAGAGGTTCCAGCAATCACAATGCCGTCTACGGGAATTTTTTCGCCTGGTCTGACTACAATAATTTCATCCATCATCACAGCGTCGATCGGGATATCGATTTCCCGTTGATTACGAATGACCCGCGCTGTTTTAGCCTGCAATCCAATTAATTGCCGAATCGCTTCCGACGTTTCACCCTTGGCCCGGTTCTCTAGCCAGCGCCCCAGTAAGGTGAGGGTAATAATCATACCGGACGCTTCGTAGTAGACCTCGGCGGGGAGTCCTTGGGCTTGGAAATAACTAGGCAGGATCGTCACCCAGAGGGAATAGCTGTAGGCGATTAAGGTTCCTAGGGAAATCAGCGTATTCATATCGGCGCGGCGATGGCGAAAGGCAGCCCAAGCACCGCGATGGAAGGATCGTCCTACCCAAAATTCGATCGGGGTGGTAATGGCTAACTGCACCCAAGGATTGGCTAATCCTGATAACAGGTTGGGAAGTTGTATGCCAACATGGGATAGGGTTCCGATAACCAGTAATGCACTTAGAATGCCACCGATCGTAACCTTGCGTTGGAGCGATCGCTGCTCTGCTTGGCGGGTTTTGCGATCGATATCCAAATCCTGCACCGCAGATACTACCGGTGTAGCTTGGTAGCCGATTTCCTGAACCGTTTGCTGAATTTGGGTGGGGTTGGTCTGCTGGGGATCATAGATGACTTGGGCTTGCTCAATACCAAAATTGACAGCGCAATCCGCAACGCCCGCCACTTGTTTAATCGCCTGTTCGATCGCATTGGCGCACCCTGCGCAACTCATGCCGCCCAACCGTAACTGAAGGGTTTCCATGGCGTATTTCTTTAGGGAGTAAAGGGGTCTGAAGACTGGGGAGCGGTGGAAGAATCTAGGGAAGTATCCAGATTGGGACAAATGATGCCGGGTTCCGGCTGGGGAGCGATCGACCAGTCTGCCAAAATCTGAACCAGTTCCTGGCGCAGGTTAGCCAATTCGGTCATACGGCGATCCAGATCCGCGACATGCTGTTCCAATTTGGTTTTAATATCGTGACAGGGTAATTCCCCGCGATCGTAAACCGATAAACACTCTCGCACTTCCTGAAGGCTTAACCCCAAGGATTGCAAGCGTTTGATAAAGGCTAAACGCGCAATAATGTTGGGATGGAATAGCCGAAACTTGCCTTCTGTACGATCAGCAGATTTCAGTAATCCCAGCTCTTCGTAATAGCGAATGGTTTTGACGGGTACTCCGCTCTGGATTGCGACTTCACCAATTTTGAGCAGAGTGATTGGGGGAATGCGCATCACGATCGCTCCTTTGATTGAGTCTTCAGTATAAATACTCCAGCCCACTAGAGAGTCAAGCCTGATCAGAACAAAAAATAGATCGTCGGGCAGGATCATCTGTGGGGATCTCAACCGACGATCGGTAATTCATTCAGCAAATTCATTAGGCAGTCAATTGGGCATTTATTAGGCAGTCGATGAGGCAGATCGTGGATTAACTCGCTTGTGAAATGGGTAGGGAAAGCGATCGGCGGGAATGGCTAGTAGCAGAATACCGCAGCAGGGGAGAAGGATGGGAGGAAGTGGAGTAATTGGATGTTGGGGAGGGTTGCTGAACGGTCTGTTGCTGGACAGTGTGTTGCTGAAGCGTGTGTTGCTTGATTGCAGCGCTTCTTAGCTTTCGCATTCCTGTTTTTTCAATTTGTCGCACCCGTTGTTCACTGATGCCACCGAGCAGTTGTCCAATCACTTTGCGACTGCTAGTATCTCCCGTTTCCAAGCCATACTTAGCACTGATGGCAAATTTTTCCTGGGTAGTTAAGCAGTTCATTAAAGTATGGACTTCCTGGCTGATTAAGTCACACTCAACTAGATCCTCTGGCCCCAAATGATTGTCGGCAATCATTTCCGACAGCGGCGTCTCATCATCGCCCACCAAGCGATCGAGGGATGTGGTCTTGCGGGTTTGGGTCATCAACTCTTCTAACTGCGCCTGATCCATTTCCAAAGCCAGGGCTAGTTCACTGCGGCGGGGATGACGACCAAGGGTCTGGGTCAGTTGTCGCTGAACTTTTTTCAGTTGGTTCAGCCGTTCAGTCACATGAATGGGGAGGCGAATGGCTCGGGATTGCTCAGCGATCGCACGGGTAATGGCTTGGCGAATCCACCAGTAAGCATAGGTAGAAAACTTATAACCGCGATCGGGATCAAATTTCTCAGTGGCGCGGGAGAGACCTAAACTGCCTTCTTGAATTAAGTCCATAATATCGACGCCGCGATTCACATAGCGCTTGGCAATGCTGACCACGAGTCGCAAATTGGCTTGAATCATTCTTTGCCTTGCCAATTCCCCTTGTCTGATCTGTTGCCGCTGTTCAGGAGTTCTTTCTGAAGCAGGAATCGCAGCAACGCTCAACATATGTTGGATTTGACAGGCGAGGGATTGCTCATCTGCTGAGGTTAGCAGGGGGGTTTTGCCGATCGCTTTCAGATAATCACGCACCAAGTCACTAGTCATATCACTTTCCCAAAGACTGCAAACAGGGCTAGGCCAACGGCAGTTCCGCCAGACAATGCTGGAACAGAGAATTTCTCTGTAGGCTGTGATATTAGTGTCTTGAAAAAACTTGAGGAACTTGTGAAGACGGGGTGCAACTGAAGATGAAGAAGGGGAAGTCAATGCCCCCCCTGTCTGTCGTTACCGAGGCTGCTTATTTCTTGCTCTCTGCAGCACTAGCCACCTTTTCCTTGAATGCCTTGCCTGCAGAAAAAGCAGGTACGGTGGTTGCAGGGATGGTGATGGACTTCCCAGTTTGGGGGTTCCGGCCTTCACGGGCTTGGCGTTCGCGAGGTTCGAAAGTGCCAAAACCAACCAAAGTTACTTTGTCACCATTTGCAACCGCATCCATGACTGTTTCGATCATGGCGCTGATGACTGCGTCTGCTTCTTTTTTAGTTACAGAAGCTTGTTCTGCTACTGCGTCGATGAGTTCACCTTTGTTCATAGGAATCCGCTCGAATGCTAGATGTATGTGGATTTCTAGGCGATTATAGTCGCAACTATGGCAACGATCGCAAATTTTAAGTTAAAAAATTGATTTTTTTAACGGATGGAAGGGGCGAGGGGAGCGGATGACAGCCATTGGGCCCGATCGACCCGGATCCGAAAAGTAGAATTCAAAATCCCTGAAAGTTTCTCTGGGTAAGGGTTTGAGGGATTTTGAGAATCACCGATCGTCCTGTAAAAAGAATTCAAGATTACCTAAAGACAGTGTGTATAGGTATTTCAGCTTATTTCTTAGCTATTTTTAGGATTTAGTCATATTTCCCAGTCAGATCCTTGAAATATAAAATACTACATCTTGAAACACGAAATAGGCGATCTTGATTACAATTTGGTAGAGCAATCATCCGGACAAATAATTTTGCTGGAATTTTGCTTTGGTTCCGGGGCTATTGACGGAGTTGCTGACGGGGCTATTGATGGGGCTATTGACGGATTGCTCAGTCCCCATCTCCTCTCCTCCAAATTTTTCCCCCTTTCCCCTCTCCCCCTTAATATTTAAATGCCTATGACTACCTCGATCGTTGAATCAGAAAAGCCTCTCACCCCCGAGTTACGAACCCTGCAGCCCATGGAAGCCCTGCGGCGTAGTCTATGGCTGGTGTTCCAAGCGGCTCCGAAGGAATTGCGCAGCATGGCGGGCTTGAACCTGCTCCTGGGAATGGGGCCGTCTATTTCTTTTTGGCTGGGAAAAATTGTTATTGATGAAACCAGTCGGCTTGTTGGGCAAGGTGTAGGACAAGACGTAGGACAAGACCCCATTACGCTGCTATTAAGCCAATCGACGTTACTTTGGGCGATCGTGGGCAGCATTGGGCTGAACTTGGTGGTGGATTCGGTGGATTCGGTGGCAACTTCGGTCTATGCGGCCCTGCGCGATCGGGTGCGGGGCTATGTGGAAAGTCAGGTGTTGCAGAAAGTTGCTAATTTCCACGATATCGCGCTCTTCGAGTCGCCTCCGCTACTGAATGTCTTGGAACTGACCCAGAAGGGCATTCAACGGCTGCAACAACTGTCCTTTATTGTGGCGGGGACGCTGCGGGGCACGTTTGCCTTTCTGCCGTCGGTGGCGCTGTCGTTTGCGGTGGCTTGGTGGGTGCCGTTGCTGCTGTTGGCGTCTTCGATTCCCTCTACCTTTGTGGAACTCAAACACCACAAAAAAAGTTGGCGCGTCGAAGAAACCCAGGCGGGCGCGAACCGGGAAATGAATATTTATAACAAAATGCTGAGCGGGGGATCCTACGCCAAGGAACTGCGGTTGTTTTCCTTGCAGGGGATCATGCTCGATCGCTGGCAGTGGCAGTTTAACGACCTGTTTGGCAGGATGCAGCAGGTGCGCCAGGAAGGGGCGATCGCGGTGATGCTCTGGGCGATGGTGGGGGGCTTGGCCGGGGCGATTCCCTATCTTTATATTGTGGTGGGGGTGATCCAGGGGCGCTATACCCTGGGGGATTTGGCGCTGTACACGGGGATTCTGATGCAACTACGCCGTAGTGTCTATATTCTGATCAGCAATATTGGCAATATTTATGATGTGACGTTGGCCACAAGTCCCATTTTCCAGTTATTTGATTTGCAGCCAGCTTTGCACAGTGGCGATCAGCCCATGGTGGCGGTGGAGGATGCTCGATCGAGCGATCGGGGTATTCAACTGCGCAATCTTTCCTTTGCCTATTCCGGCACTGAGAAGCCGATTTTGCGGCGGCTGAACCTGACTGTCAGACCGGGGGAAATGGTGGCCTTGGTGGGGGAAAATGGCGCGGGTAAGACGACGTTAGCGAAGCTGCTCTGCCGCTTGTATGACCCGACGGAGGGTGAGATCCGTTGGCATGGGCAAGACATTCGCCAGGTGGATTTGCATGAGTTGCGATCGCGGATTGCGGTGGTGATGCAGGACTATGCTAGGTTTCCAGCGACGCTGCGGGAGAATGTGGGCTGGGGCTTTCTGCCAAAGTTACAGGAGGATCATGCCCTCCAGACCGTGTTGCAGGATGCGGGCATTGACCAAGTGGTGAAGGAATTGGAAAAAGGATTAGAGACGCCGCTGGGTCGGGAATTGGAGCATGGGGTTGATCTGTCGGGGGGGCAGTGGCAGCGGTTGGCGATCGCGCGATCGTTGTTGCGGTTGTCCCAGGCGGAGTTGTTGGTGTTTGATGAACCGACGGCGGCCCTCGATCCGAAGAATGAGCATGAAATTTACTCGATTTTTCAGGCGATCGCCCGTGACCGCATGGCGATCGTGGTCAGTCACCGCTTGGCACTGGCGAAGATGGCCGATCGCATTGTGGTGATGGAGCATGGGGAAATTGTGGAGATGGGCACCCATGATGAGTTGATGGCTTTGGGCGATCGGTATTACACGATGTTTAGTCGGCAGGCGAGTAGTTATTTGTAAGGTTGCTAGGAATTTGCGCGATCGCGTCTTGCCCTCACCCCAACCCTCTTCCAGAATGGGCGAGGGAGCAAGAGGGCAATTCGCTTTCTTTTCTAGACTCGCGCAGGTGAGTTTTTTTATGGGGATTTATGCCAAAAGTGTAACGAGAGGTGGGCCGAAATGAAGATGGTGTTTACCGAAGTGTCCTGAATAATAAAGTGTAATGAGTCTTAATAACGTTTTTAATTGAATGCTTGTAGTACTTGATTAATTGGTAGTTGCGATAGATTTGATCCCCCTAAATCCCCCTTTAAAAGGGGGACTTTGAGAGAGTTATTTTCCATTCTCCTTGTTTATTAGCGTCAGCGGCGCATAGTGTGTGGGCTAGGGGAATCGGCTCGGTTCCCCCTTTTTTAAGGGGGGCTAGGGGGGATCAAATCTATTGCACTAACGAATCAATTAAGTATTGCTTAAACACTAGGTGCTTAATTGTAAATTTAATTTTTTTGACTCATATTTAGTTGTCTGAACTGTTGTTTTATTTTCATTAAAGCCATGCAAACTCAAGAATTTCGGCCCGAACCTCAGGATATGAAGCCCCTACAGTTGGACTATCCCGCCAGCCAACGCGATATGGATCCCCAGCCGGATTCTGATCTTTCTAATTACAAACCGGCGGGGAAATTAGAAGGCAAGGTAGCGCTGATTACGGGCGGTGATTCGGGAATTGGTCGGGCAGTGGCGATCGCCTATGCTATGGAAGGGGCGAATGTGGCGATCGTCTATAACGTGAATGAAGGGGATGCCCAGGATACGCAAAAGATGGTGGAAGCCCATGGAGGACAATGTTTACCGTTGAAGGTCGATGTACGGGATCCCAATGCTTGTCAGGTGGCGGTCGATCGAACGATTAGCGAATTTGGTCAACTGAATATTTTGGTGAATAATGCAGCGTATCAAATGTACCAAGAAGATTTCATGGAGGTGAGTAACGAGCAGTTCCAACGCACGATGGAAACCAATGTGTTTGGTTATTTCTATATGGCGAAGGCGGCGGTTCCTTACTTGCATGAGGAGGATGCGATTATTAATACGGGTAGCATTCTCGGGAAGACGGGTAAAGAGTTTTTGATTGATTATTCGACCAGTAAGGGCGCGGTTCATGCGTTTACCAAGGCGCTGGCGCAGAATTTGGCGACGCAGAAGATTCGGGTAAATGCGGTGGTTCCTGGCCCGGTGTGGACGCCGAATATTCCGGGGACGATGCCTGCGGATATGGTGGAGAATTTTGATTCGGATAATTCCCTGAAGCGCGCTGGACAACCAGAGGAACTGGCACCTGCCTATGTTTTCCTAGCGTGCAGTGATAGTAGCTTTGTGACGGGTGCGTTGCTGGATGTGACGGGTGGGCAGTTGTCTAGTTAGAGATCCCCCCTGGCCCCCCTTAAAAAGGGGGGAATTGGAGATCCCCCCTAACCCCCCTTAAAAAAGGGGGAACCGAGCCGATCTCCCTGGCTCCCTTTAAAAGGGGGAACCAAAAGAATAATAGTTTCAAAGTCCCCCTTTTTAAGGGGGATTTAGGGGGATCAACCCACTCTGCAATTACTAATTAATTCAATATAACTCTCCTCTTAACAACGAGAATCTTATCGCTAACGTAATCACCGGCACTAACATAGTTATGAATCACTACGACGTTATTATTATTGGGACGGGTGCGGGTGGTGGAACATTGGCCTATGCTTTGGCACCGACGGGTAAGCGGATTTTGTTGCTCGATCGGGGTTCTCGGATTCCCAATGAGGCCAGTAATTGGAATCCTAAGGAAATTTATATAGACGGGAAATATCAAACGTCGGAATCGTGGATGAAATTGCCACGGGAAACGGTGGAACCGGCGCTGTACCATCGGGTGGGGGGAAATACAAAGGTCTACGGTGGGGCGCTGTTTCGGATGCGTCCGGAAGATTTTGAGATGGTGTTGCATTCCGATGGGGTTTCTCCGGAATGGTGTTTGAATTATGAGGCGTTGGAACCCTATTACACCCAGGCGGAACGGTTGTATAAGGTTCATGGTCAGCGGGGTGTTGATCCGACGGAACCGCCTGCTTCAGTGGATTATCCAGCTCCAGCGTTGCCCCATGCCGATCGTATTGCCGAGGTGGCCCAGCAGTTACGGGAGAAGGGGCTGAAGCCGTTTCCGTTGCCGATGGCGATCGATTATCAGCCGGAAGCGGCTAAGACTTGTATTTTGTGCGGGACTTGTGATGGGTATCCCTGCAAGATTAATCAGAAGGCGGATGCGCAGACCTGTTGTGTGGAGCCTGCCTTGCGCTATGACAATGTGATGCTACTGGAAGGGGCGAAGGTGGAGCGGTTGCGGACGAATGCGACGGGAACGCAGGTAACTGGGGTGGAAGTGTCGCGGGAGGCTGCGGGGGAGACGGTGCGGGAGACGTTCTCGGGGGATATTGTGGTGGTGTCCTGTGGGGCGGTGAATTCGGCGGCGTTGTTGTTGCAATCGGCGAGTGATGAGCATCCCAATGGCTTAGGCAATCGATCGGGGCTGGTGGGGCGTAATTTTATGCGTCACAATTTGAGTAAGTTATACGCGATCTCCACGGCGGAAAATCCAACGGTGTTTCAGAAGACGTTGGGGATTAATGATTTTTATCGGGGGACGGCGGAGATTCCCTATCCCTTGGGCCATGTGCATTTGATGGGGAAGCACAGTTGGGAAATGATGCGGCCAGATCTGCCAAAGCTGTTGCCGCAGGGATTGTTGGAATGGATGGCGAAACATTCGATCGATTGGTGGGTGCAGAGTGAGGATTTACCAGACGGGGATAATCGGGTTTGGGTCGATCGATCAGGTCAGATTCAGGTGCGCTATAAACCAAATAATGTGAAGGCCCACAAGCAGTTGAAGAGTCGGTTTAAGGCTATTTTGCGGGAGATTGGGTTTCCGCTAATTTTGGATGTGACGGTGCCGTTTAAGATTTTGAATCACCAGGTGGGGACTTGTCGGTTTGGGGATGATCCGGAGAGCAGTGTGCTGAATCGGGATTGTCGGAGCCATGGGGTGGATAATTTGTATGTGGTGGATGCGAGTTTTTTCCCGTCGAGTGCGGCGGTGAATCCTTCGCTGACGATTATTGCCAATGCGCTGCGGGTGGCGGAGCATTTGAAGCAGCGGTTGGGGGTTGGGGAACAGCGTGTAAATAAAATCTCAATTGGGTAGGGGTAGGAGCGTAAAAGGGTAGGAGGGTAGGGGAATGAAGAGGGGATATTATTTCTTTCGCAAATCCCTAAGCGATTCTATCGGATTTTTGCACGGGAAAGTCTTTCCAATTCTTACTGTTGGGACTTTACTTGTTTGTACTCGATAATGCCACGACGTTTTCCCTGTAACCGCAATTGATGGAATTGCAATTGTCCGAGGGCTTGGGGGAATTTGACTAGGATGCAGAAAAACGCATAGAGCTTTGCTTGGGACGGTGTCATCGATCGCTGTCTACGACAGTATTGGTAGATGCGATAGCCTTGAAGTCCGTAGAGGGCGATTAAACCCAAGAGACTCAACCCGAGGGTAAAAGGGACGAGAATGAGGGCTAGGACTGGAAAAATCAAGCCCCAGAGCCAAATGCTGCGGGTTTCTTTGACCCAATGTCGTTCTGGGGATTTGCCGTGGAGCCAAGCCCCTTCTGCATAGGCATAACCCGATCGCAGCGATCGCCGCCACCACTGGCTAAACCTCGTCATATTGGCATCATGCCATGCCATATCCGCCGCAATCCGCATAATTTTGCCCCCCTGACGCCGCAGCCGCACGCAGAGTTCTGGCTCTTCTCCGGCGATCAGATTGGGTTTGAATCCGGTTGCTTGTTGGAAGGCCGATCGCCGCATCATGGCGATGCCGCCACATTCCTTCGTTTCACCCACAGCAGTGTTCCATTCCAAATCACACAGTGCGTTATAGCGGGAGCGATCGGGAAAGCGTTCGTGGAGCCGACCACAAACAACAACGATGTCAGGAGTGCTATCAAAACTAGCGATCGCACTTTCAAACCAGCCGTCGATAAACTCACAATCCCCATCAATAAACTGCACAAAATCGAGATCAGGATATTGTTCAAATAACTGGTCTGCACCTGCATTCCGGGCACGGGCTGCGGTGAATGGGATGGACAGATCAAGATTAACAACGTGGATGCCAATCGATCGTGCAAAGTTAACACTATCATCCGTCGATCCCGAATCTACATAAATAATGGGATAGGGAACAGTAGACATCTCATCAACGAGATCGTCAGAAATTCCAGCGATCGCACGCATCTGGATTTGGGCGGATTGGAGACAGCGCTTAAGTCGATCCCCTTCATTACGACCGATCGCAACAATTCCAAATCGCAAGTTAGTCAACATCGTCATAGCTAACAGAGACACAACTATCCCCAATTAATTGATCAACCCATCGAGCAATGCAAACACCCACTCTCCCACTCTCCCACTCTCCCACTCTCTTACTCTCCCACCCTCCCACTCTCTTACCCTCCCACTCTCCCACTCTCTTACCCTTTCCCCACCCACCCCCTTCCGACGATACTGGCATAACACCCCCTCCGTTATCTATCCTACGACGGAAGAAATCAAGCCTCCGCCATGGATTTTCCAGGATTCCGTTAGGAACGCTAAAATGAAAGCGCTATAATTCCCGGTGCCGATGATTGGTAAGGATTGCCTGTGACTGCGCCATTGCCCCCTTCAAACGAGAACCCAAGCTGGCAAGAAGCTCTGCAAAAGCTCTACAGTCGTAAATCTGCGGAGCGGCCTCTGGCAGAGGGGGATCCCCGTCGCTATCGGGACACGGCAATGGAGTTAACGCAACAGCGGCAGGAACAGCCATGCCAAACGGGGGATCGATCGGATCTACCAGCCCCAGCCCCCCTAGATGCGCCTGCTATGCAGCAGCAACAGGAGTTGGCGAAAGACGCCAATCCAATACCGTTAACGGCGGTGTTCCAGGAAAGCTTGATTGAACAGGAAATTGTGGTTCAGCAGCCCGATCGGCAGCAGATCCATCTCATTCCTGGGCGGGCGGCTTGGGAGATTTTGCAACGTTTGGGGATTGAATCAGCCTATGTGTTTCTGTTTCTGGTAGCGCAGGCTTCGGAAGCCGATCGGCCTTGGCGGAGTCTGCTGAGCCTTAAGGGCACGGATTTACTAGACTTTGCTGTGGGAGAGAAGCAATCGGACTTAACACTGCTGCAAAAGTTAAAAAAATTGGAAGAGATGCTGCAAGTTTTATGCAGTTTGTCAGTGATGGTCAGTTATTTGGACGAGAGCCAGGGATTGTTTCGGTGGGTGAACTATCCCATGTGGCTTCTGGAGGAACTGAGTTACAGCGGTAAGTTGCTGCCACTGGGAGAGAGTCGGGACTTGCGTGGATCTGGGGGAGAAAGTAGAAATGGGGAGGATAGCGACGCGATCGTGAATACAGCCTACCGTCCGGGGGTACCGGATGAATTGATGGTTCGGCTGCGGCCTGGAAATTGGGTAGAGACGTTGGGGGCGGCGGATTTGTCCCGAGGGATTCAAGCCCTCCAGCAGTATGGCAATTGGGCAAAAGGTATCCTGCAAATTAATCCGAATCGCAAGCGGTTGGCGGCTCGGTTAGCGATTTTTATTTCGGTGATTGGGCAGTTGTATGTGACGGGGCATTATCGAGTGCAGGATTTGTTAGAACAGGTGGAAGATCCGAAATCTTTGACTGGGTTTTACAAAACTGAAGAAACGCGAACCCGATTGTTTGTGCGATGGAATAATGCACTGTTGTCTTTAAAAAATTTAGGATGGGAAATTGGCTTTGATCCCGTGACCTATCCAGTTTCCTTGCGACCTAGTTGGAGTGTAAGTGGGGAAGAGAGTGGGGCAGAGAGAGTGGGGCAATCCGACAGTATTTCGCAGTGGTTTGAAACTTGGTTGGATGCACGGCTCATGATTCGTCCGACGCGAATTGTGGTTACGAAGAATGCTAAGGAAGGGGACGGGACTGGTGACTATGGTCAGTCTACGGACGATCGTCGGAAAGCATCGGTCTTAATTCGTTCTAAAAGTGGGCTGTATGCAACTCGGATTCCGGGGGGAATTTCTGGACAAACGTTGGATGTGGCGCTGACGTTGAAGGGGTGGAGTAAGGCATATTTGGCGACGCAATTGAAGATGGATCGATCGATGGTGACCCATTGGATTAAGGGTAGCCGTCCGATTACGCCGGAGCAACGTAAGCGCCTATGGAAGTTGCTTGGAAAAGAGTTGCGGGCCGCTCAAAAATTAAAGTATTAGGCGATCGATCTACCAGACTTAAAAGGCCAAGATGTAAGTTTATCCCAGTTGTTCAATCAGGTGATCTCCCACTCGTAATGCATTGGCAATAATGGTCAGGGTGGGATTAACCGCAGCGCTGGAACGGAAGAAACTACCATCTACCACGTAGAGATTGTCTACATCGTGGGTGCGGCAATGGAGGTCTAGGACAGACGTGCTGGGATCTTCGCCAAAGCGACAGGTGCCGCATTGGTGGGCTACGCCTTGCAACGGGAGCTTTTTCCGGAAGTAGAAACTGGCAGAGATAATTTGCTCACCGCAGCCAATACTTTTTAAGGTTTTAATCCAGCGATCGAGTAAGCGATCGTAGGCTTCTGTGTTGTTTTCGGTGTAATTTAACTGAATAGAATCGTCTCGAAGGGTGATGCGATTGTTGGGATCGGGTAAGTCTTCAGCCGTTAACCACCAATCGACGGAATGGGTCGCGATCGTTTCAAAGGTGTGATGTTCTCGGAAAGATAGACCTAGAATCGACGGGGATTCCTGGGCGATCATGTCAGCATTCACTTTACCTAATAACTGTACATGACCCATGGGATAATCAAAATCTTCATCACCCCAATAGAAATCATTGATAGCCAGTGTTTTCTGAAAGGCTGTTAAATTGGATTTCGTTGTGACGCCGATAATTGCACCATTCTGATGCTTCATAAAGTTGCGTCCAACTTGGTCAGAGCGATTGGCGAGTCCGTTGGGATGCTTGTCATTGGCCGACTTGAGCAGCAGGGCAGCGGAGTTAATCGCACCACAGGCAACAACGACGATCGACCCAGAAAAGAGATAGGTTTCTCCATTCCATTCTGTTTCAACGGCGGTGACTTCGCGACCTGAAGGGCTAGTGTGTAACTTGTGAACTCGTGCCTCGGTGAGTAAAGTGACATTGGGATACTGTTCTGCGGGGCGGATACAGGCTACATCCGCATCGGCTTTGGCATCCACCAAGCAAGGGAAACCATCACAGGTGTTACAACGAATGCAGGCACTGAGTCGTCGATCGACTTCATTGAGTTTAATGGCGAGGGGCAGATAGAACGGATTCAATCCTCGATCGATCAACGAATCATGGATTTCTTGGATGCGGGGTTCGTGGCTGATGGCGGGATGGGGATATTCGGTGCTGGCAGGGGGTTCCGTTGGATCGCTGCCCCGTTGGCCATGGACTTGATAGAGTTGCTCGGCTTGGGTGTAGTAGGGTTCAAAATCAGCATATTTCAATGGCCATTCCGGCGAGATTCCGCCTTGGTGAATGACTTGATTAAAATCCTGTTCCCGCCACCGAAAGAGCGCTCCGCCGTAGACTTTGGTATTGCCTCCCACGAAGTAGCCGACCCCCGGATGGATGGCTTGGCCGTTGTTGTCGTACCAAACTTCTGGGGTGTGATAGCGGTCTTTCTGAACCACTTGCACGGTGTCCCAGTTGGCTTTCTCGCGGGGGAGGAATGGTCCTCGTTCCAGGATGAGAATTTTTTTACCCGTGGGCGCTAACCGATAGGCCAGGGTGCCACCGCCTGCCCCGCTGCCGATAATGATCAAGTCGTAGTGGTGGTTGATTGCAGAAGAAGGTGCCATAGGAATTGCAAGGAGAAATGGCTAGATTACAAATTACATGTCATGATTCGAGGTCATCAGGTTAGATTCTTCGATCGATCGGGCACGGCGGCGGCTCATTTTTTGTTCATGGGCTTCGTAGGCGATGCAAACCCAAATTAGCGTCATGAATAAAATGTTTTTGTTGAAGCTTTCTGCGGCGTTAGGGACGAGACTGCCAGCGGGGATAATGCCAAAGGCAAGAATGATACTAAAGGTCATCAGGATGAGTAACAAGCCCGTCCAACGAACCCAATAATTGAGGGCAAATAATACGCCGAGGACGATTTCTGCCAAGGGGAGCAACCAGCCATAGGGCACTGCGATCAATGCAGGTAGGGGGCCAATACCTTCCCATCCCGGTGGAATGTTAGGGCCGATGATTTGGAGCTTTTGGGTGAGTACGGTTTGGTAAAAACCATTGGGAATTGCAAAATTGAGGTAATTGGCAATCCCTGAGAAAAAGAAGAAAACTCCGAGGATAATCCGATTTGCGATCACGGCAGCACGGAGATTAAATAAGTAATTCATGACTAATGCTCCTTGTGTTTCTCAATGATTAAGCTGAAGGTACGTTAAGTTGTGGGTAATCTGTTTTGATTCGTGATGGCTTTAGTGTATTTCAGTGATTATTTCAGTAATATATGTCAGCGATACATGTCAGCGTTTGGCAGTCACCCAACGATCGAGCAGGGTGGGAATGCCAGACCAGTGGAGAGATTGCTGAAATTGCTGGGGTTGGGCGGCCCGCCAAGCAAGGGGGGTGGCTAGGATGAGGCTGGCAGCGATCGCGGCCATGCCTTGCAGAAATGGAGTTTGTCCCAGTTGCGCTGGCGTAAAGGGGCGATGGCGTTGCAATAGCTCGTCGGTGAGCCATTCGGTGGTAATGCGGGTGTTGTGGGCTGGGGTGGGTAGGAGTCGTAAGTAGGTGGCCTGTCGCATTAGATGACCGGGTTGACCTTTAATTTGCACTTTGTTGAACAGATTGGCGACGCCCTCGTTTAAGCCCAGTTTCATCAGGGTTCCCCGCAGATAGACTTGAACAGGAATGAGGGGTTTACCTTCCGCTTGTAGTTTGAGGTTTTGCGCGATCGCCTGTCCCTGCTGGTAGGCGACTTGGGCGGTGGGTGGTTGCGGGTTGTCGGGGGTGATGGCGCAATCTCCAGCGGCAAAGACTTCGGGAAATTCGGGGAGTTGCAACATAGGGGTGACGACTAAGCGTCCGCGCGGATCACGGTTTTCTGCGGCAATGGGTAAGGGCATTAGGAGGGGATTGGGCGCGGTTCCCGCAGTCCAGACAATGGTTCTGGCGTTTAATGTGTGGGCTTGTTGATGTTGTTGGTAGTGAATACGATCGAATTGAATTTCGCTAACGGCTGCATCAAAGAGAAACTCGACTTGCCGTTGTTTTAAGGCTCTTTGCACGGTACAGCGCAGTTGACTATTAATGTCTCCTTTGAGTAACTCTCGGCTGCGATTGACTAAAACGATGCGAATTTCGTGGCTATCCCCGCCTAACTCGTCATACCAAATGGGGAGTAAATCCGCCAAGGTGCAGGCGAGTTCAATTCCCGCAGGCCCTGCCCCGACGATCGCGACGGTTAATAAGTTGCGTCGTTCTGCGCATGTTTTGAGCTGTAAGGCTTGATGGAGGCGGGTTCGGAGGTGTTTGCGTAGGGCGATCGCTTCGGCTCCGTTGGTGAGAGGAAAGGTGTGACGATCGGCTCCTGGGGTATGGAAATAGGTGGTTTTGCTGCCTAATGCCAAGACCAAGTTCCCATAGGAATACTGCTGGCCGGATGCGACAGTAATTTGTTTTTGCTGGAGGTCGATCGTGGTCACGGTATCCCGCACAAGTTGCACCCGGCTGCCAGAGAGGAGTTCCTGGTAGCGGGGATAGACCTGCTCGCTGTGTAATTCACTACTCAATAATTCATACAGCAGAGGTTTGAAGCTAAAGCGATCGTTTGGCTCGATTAACAGAATGGGATTGGGATAGTTTTGTTGACTTAAATGTAGAGCAGTAAATAACCCAACAAAGCCTCCTCCCAAAATAATTGTTGGCTCAGCAAGGGGTGGTGCAGTTGTTTGTGGAATCTTTTGTGAGGTGGGTTGCATAGGTTCTGCTCGGAATGGATGTGAATCGTGAGACTGAGACAAAAGATGGCTGTTTGAGTTGTTAATAGTATTGCGGTCTGTCTCTAGGTTTGCATGATGGCGAGCTAAGGATTAACTGAGAGACTTTCGTTGAGGACTCAAGGGTAGGTTTATGACTTTCTCAGGCAAGATTCAGCTTATTTCTCTATACCTAATTTGAAGCAGATACTTAAAACTGCACTGACCCGCAATTAAGAGGTTTCATATGACATTAGAAGGAAAAGTTGCGCTGGTGACGGGAAGTAGTCAAGGGATTGGGCAGGGCATTGTGCTCAAACTTGCGCAGGCTGGAGCAGATGTGGTGATTAACTATCGATCGCATCCCGAAGGCGCTGAGGAAACCCTAGAAAAGGTCAAAGCGATCGGGGGTAAATGCTATTTGGCGGAGTGTCCCCATTCCCGAGGACGGACGATTCAAGCGGATTTAGGCAATCTCGCAATGGTTCGCGAGTTGATTACTGAAAGCATTGGTCACTTTGGTAAACTTGACATTTTAGTTAACAATGCGGGGATTGAAAAACATGCTCCATTTTGGGAGGTAACGGAAGCAGATTACGATACAGTGCTGAATGTGAATTTGAAGGGCGTCTTTTTTGCAACTCAGGCTTTTGTGCAGCACCTGAGGGCAACTCAACGCCCTGGCAAAATCATTAATATTAGTTCTGTGCATGAAGATTTACCGTTTCCCAATTTCACAGCCTACTGTGTGAGTAAAGGCGGCATGAAAATGTTAACGCGTAATTTAGCGGTGGAGCTAGGGCCGCTGGGCATTACGATTAACAATGTGGCACCGGGCGCGATCGAAACTCCCATCAATACCAAGTTGCTCAATGACCCCGACAAGCTCAATGCCCTGCTGAACAACATTCCCCTAGCGCGGCTAGGACAACCCCAGGATGTGGCCTCTCTAGTGGCGTTTTTAGCGTCGTCTGAGGCCGATTACATTACAGGGAGCACGTTTGTGGTGGATGGTGGACTTCTTTGGAATTATCAAGAGCAGTAGTTTTTGCCATGAATCGTTTACGCCGTCACTACCCTGAATATTTGATGGAAGCTGTGGGACTGGGGATTTTCATGGTTTCCGCGAGTGTATTTACCGCATTACTGGAACATCCTGCCTCCTGGATTTATCAAACGATCGGCGATCCTACCTTACGGCGATTTTTGATTGGGGTGGCGATGGGATTGACTGCGATCGCAATTATCTATTCGCCTTGGGGAAAGCAATCGGGAGCCCATATCAATCCTGTTGTGACCTTAACCTTTCTGCGTTTGGGAAAAGTTCACCGAACGGATGCGCTGTTCTATATCCTGGCTCAATTTCTCGGTGGCTGGCTGGGAATGATATTGGCTACAACAATCTTAGGAGCCACGATCTCCCACCCCAATGTAAGTTATGTTGTGACGATTCCTGGAATGCAGGGAACTGGTATTGCTTTTTTAGCAGAGTTAGCAATTTCCTTTGGAATTATGTTGCTGATTCTAGTGGTGTCTAATCTTCCTAACCTTGCACGTTTTACAGGGTTATTCGCAGGAATTCTGATTGCAATTTATATCACCCTAGAAGCTCCGCTTTCTGGGATGAGTATGAATCCTGCGCGTACCTTAGCCTCGGCAATCTCGGCACAAAATTGGACGGCTATTTGGATTTATTTCACTGCTCCATTATTCGGAATGTTGCTCGCCTCAGAAGTTTACGTTCAATGGAAAGGACGGCGATCGATTCGTTGTGCGAAACTTCACCATCACAACAACAAACGCTGTATTTTTTACTGTAACTATCGGCAAACTGGAATGCCCCATGATTCAACTCTCTTGAGCGATCGACTGTCTAATTTGTGAGTGGAATTTATCGAAATCTCAGATTTTTGTCATTGCTGGTTTCGTTTTCTCAGGCATCCTCCTATTGATCTTCATGCTATTCAGTTGTTGAGGTTTTGTGATGGCTCAGTCTTTGATGCAACGATTTAACCGATTAGGACAGCGATTCGAGCCGCGATCGAGAAAAAGATCGAGATTAGGGAAGCGATCGCGATGGCTGACAATTTTTCTGATGACGACGATCGTGACCTCGCAACTTCCCGCGAGTTCCCAGGTTCCACAGTTGCAGTCCTTGCTGCAATCCTCGACTCAATTCTCGACTCAACAATTAGATCAACGATCGGGGCAACGATTAGAACAACCATCCGATCAACGCTTGCCTGTTCCCACTGCTGTAAACCCAGTTCGGCTAACTCAAACCACCCAAAATTCTGCGATCGTAATCAATGCGGTTGATTCAGTGGGAATGACGGTTGCAGATATGGATCGATCGGTTGAGTTTTACGTGAAGGTGTTGTCTTTTAAGAAAATATCGGATGTGGAGGTTTGGGGGCCGGAATATGAGCAGCTTCAAGGGATATTTGGGGTGCGTTTACGAGTGGTCAAGTTGCAACTGGGACAGGAGTTCCTGGAGTTAACTGAATATCTCACGCCCAAAGGCCGTCCCATTCCCATTGATTCCCGGAGTCACGATCGTTGGTTTCAACATATCGCGATCGTGGTAAGCGATATGGATCAAGCCTATCAACGATTGCGCCAATTCAAAGTGCAGTATGCTTCTACAGCACCGCAACGAATTCCCGATACCAATAAAGTTGCAGCAGGTATTCGAGCCTTTTATTTTAAAGATCCCGATGGACATAATTTAGAAATCATTTACTTTCCACCAGGAAAAGGTGATCCAAAATGGCAGAAACCTACCCAGCAGCTATTTTTAGGGATTAGACGTGTTGGGAAATAATGGATAATGTGAAGCAGTAGCCCAGAGCCTTCTCATGCTGAATCT
>NZ_JBLZFX010000088.1:0-26268 GCF_050753345.1 Alkalinema pantanalense CENA528
TGTACACTTTGCCCATACGATATTCCTACAAGAGTGGATTTCAGAACCAATCAGATCCTAAATCCATTCTCGCTCAAACTCACAAAATTAATCCTGACACTCCACTAGGGCAAACGAAAAGCAATTATTAGCAGCCAATCTTTTTTTGAGGACTCAGAAAACACCTGGGAATCCAAGCCATCCTATGACTTACTGGATCCCAGATTTTCGCTACGCTATTCCCACTCGATCGTCCCAGGAGGCTTGGACGTAATGTCATAAACCACACGGTTCACACCGCGCACTTCATTAACAATGCGATTGGCAATTATTTCCAGCAGATCATAGGGAATGCGCGCCCAGTCCGCCGTCATGCCATCTTCGCTGGTCACAATCCGCAGGACGATCGGATAGGCATAGGTGCGTTGATCACCCATCACGCCAACACTCCGCACTGGGAGCAGAACCGCAAAAGCCTGCCAAATCTCGTTGTACAAGCCCGCACGGTTAATTTCTTGACGGACGATTAAATCCGCATCCCGCAGAATTGCTAACTTCTCATCGTCAATCTCACCCAAAATCCGAATCGCTAGACCCGGCCCAGGAAAGGGTTGACGGTTGACAATTTCTTCGGGTAATCCCAACGATCGACCGACCTTGCGCACTTCGTCTTTAAACAACTTGCGCAGGGGTTCCACCAACTTAAATTGCAGATCCTTCGGCAAACCACCGACGTTGTGGTGGCTCTTAATCTTCACTGCAACCCGCTCACCAGTCTTGGGATCCACGTTGGTATCCGCCGACTCAATCACATCGGGATAGAGCGTCCCCTGGGCTAGATAATCAAACGGCCCTAATCGCTTAGACTCCGTTTCAAAAACCCGAATAAACTCATGACCAATGCGTTTGCGTTTTTCTTCCGGATCAGAGATCCCTTGCAACTGAGTCAAAAAGCGTTCCTTCGCATTAACGTATTCCACCGGAATGTGGAACTGCTCTTTGAAGAGAGTCATCAAGCGCTCAGGCTCGCCTTTGCGCATAAAGCCCTGATCGATGAACATGCAGGTGAGTTGCTCCCCGATCGCTTTATACAATAGGAACGCCAACGTCGAGGAATCCACCCCCCCGGACAGGGCTAGCAGTACCCGCTTATCCCCCACCCGTGCGCGAATTTCGCGAATGGATTCTTCCACAAAGGTCGCTGTGGTCCAAGTGGGGTGACAGCCACAGATATGGTATACAAAATTGCAGAGCAGTGCTTGACCACCGATAGAATGCACCACCTCCGGGTGGAACTGCACGCCGTAGAATTTACGCTCATGGTCAGCGATCGCGGCGGAAGGGGTATTTTCGGTGTGAGCCAACAATTCAAACCCATCCGGCATCCGCGTCACAGAGTCACCATGACTCATCCACATGACGGAGCCTTCTTCCACATTAGTCAGTAGATCGGTGGGGTCATCGATCGAGACACTGGCTTTACCGTACTCACCTCGCTCAGCCCGCTCGACTTCGCCGCCCAATTGCTGCACCATCAACTGCATGCCGTAGCAAACCCCCAACACGGGAATGCCCAGCGTCCAGATATCGGGGTCACACTTGGGTGCGCCTTCGTCATAGACAGAACTAGGCCCACCCGAGAGAATGATGCCCTTGGGGTTCAGTTGGCGCAATTGTTCTGCCGTCGTCCGGTAGGACAATACCTCGGAATAAACCTGAGTCTCACGAATGCGTCGCGCAATCAGTTCAGAATACTGGGAGCCAAAATCCAAAATAACAAGCATCTGGCGGTTCACAGTCCCTAATTCGTCAGTAGGGGTCGCAGAGGATGCGACAGAAGATTCAACAGATTCTACGGGAGGAGTCACGCTCGTTTTCCTGATGCAATCCTGGGGTAGACATTAAACAAGACTTGACTTAAGTATGTTTTAAATGGATCTGAGCGCGCGCTTTATTCACAGTAAATTTTAGTATTTGGCTATTTTAATCACATTGTCAAACCGGACTCAAGTAACTCGGCGGCAATTTTGCTAGTCACCACCACATTTCGTCGCCGATCGAACAAAATAGTGCCGACTCGCACCATTTTTTCACTGTGAGTATAAATATAGCGCTGAGATCGATCGTCAATGGCAGCGGCGATCGATTCATACACCCGGCTTGACCAAGACGATTCAAGCGTATCATCCAGCTTGCGGAGGATGTTCAATCCAGCTTCTACGGTTTCCAGGGCTAGGAGTTTCTGGGCTTGGGCCATCGGCAACCCGACTTTCACCGCATGGGCCGTCAAAATTTCCTGGCGACCATCGGCCACATGGTGATGGGTATGGAAAATCCCCCCGGCCAATTTAATTAATTTACCGTGATAACCAAATAAGAGAAGCGATCGAACCCCTTGCAAACCCGCCTCCACTAGCAATGGTCCTAGCCAATTCGCTGTTTTGACCAATTGTTGGGGATTTAGCCCGAGTTTCGGTGCTAAATCTAAACCATTTTCGCCAATACAGAACACTAGCGCATCAAACTGCTGGGCTTTGGACTGTAATAACGATCGAAATTCCTCCAGTTGCCCCGGCGCACTCAACGGATGAGCAATCCCTGAAGTTCCCAAGAGAGAGAGGCCATCTACTACCCCAAAGGCTTCGTTGGACGTCCGCTTTGCCAGAGCCCGACCCTCCGGCAAAATCAACGTGACTTGAACACGATCGTCCGGCAACAACCACGGCTGCAAGTTTGCCAACATCAGCCGTTTAGCGTAGGCATAGATCGCTGCTTCCCCAGCCCCCTGGTTCAATCGACCAATCCCCTCGCCCCCTTGCAATACAATTCTTTCGGGGTGGGAATCAGGTAACCGAGACACCATAGCCCACACGGGAGTATTGCGCGTCAAATCGAGGTTATCGCCGGGATCACTCCGCGTAATTGCTAACGCTGTTGTTTGATTTAATCCTGAAATTTGTTCGATCGGAACATTAACAATTCCTGACGAATCAAGAAGATCAACGGCAACTGATGTGTAACATTGGGGATGGTTCAACCAACGTAGCGCCGCGATCGCAGCGGCACAGGCGAAAACAGGTAAGGTATATCCAGAACGAGGCGAATCAATCATTTATTTTTCGCTAAATCAAAAACTTGTTAACACAGATGTGAAGGGATGATGAAATTCATAGAATCCCCCTCTGCAATCAATTTTTTGTTTGCATAGGATTGAAACGTGATGAATGTCACCCGCTGTAGGTGAAATCGCACAGGCTACTGTCCATCAACTTCCCCTAATGTAGTTTTGCAGGGAGTTAGCATCCATCTGCACACCCAATCCCCCTTTAGCAATTTGCAGATTTTTTTAAGACTTTCCCCATTGGCCTTGCATTCTCTAACTTCACCCTATTTTGAGTTCACTTTGAATTCATGATGATTCTTCAATCGTGCAATCTATCCAGCAGTCTACCCAATTGCGTAGAGGGTTTTATGGAAGCCACTCCTGATCCAACATTCCAGAATGAGCACTTGCAGTTTCCAGAGACCGCCCAGACCAGCACAATCGTCTTGCAACCCTACGCATTGACCGGTTTGGACGGAGATCGGTTTCAAAATTCTTTAGAACAAGCATTACAGGAAGGCGAATCCGTGATTGTGGATTTGCTGTGGGTAGATAGCGTTGAAGATGAGGCGCTAAGCCTGTTATTGGCAGGGATGCAACAGGCCCTTGCCTTAAATAAGCCGTTATCTTTTTTGGGCATGGACGGAACCACTCGGGCAGCCCTTGATCACCTCTGGGAGCAGCAGCGTGAGCAAGACCACCTGATGCGGGACGAAGTCTTTACCGCTGAGTTTGAATCCTTTCTGGCGGGTTGTCGGCTCAGTTACAACGCTGTCTTGGAAGCCTAATCCTGGATAGAATCCTAACGTTTTAAGGCAAGGGTAAGACCGTCGCCGATCGGTAAGATACTCACTTGTACCCGATCGTCCTGGGCAACCCGTTGATTAAAACTACGGATAGTTTGCACTATCTTATCCGTAGACTTGGCATCTGCCACCCGGCCTGACCACAGGACATTATCCACTGCAATCAAGCCGCCTGAGCGCACGAGTTGAACCACGCGATCGTAGTAGTTTTGATAATTTCCTTTGTCCGCGTCAATAAATGCAAAGTCGAAACTCTCCGCATGCCCTTCAGCTAGCAGTTGGTCGAGGGTTTCCACCGCTGGAGCAATCCGCAGGTCGATCTTGTCGGCCACGCCCGCCGTCGCCCAGTAACGACGCGCGATCGCTGTATAGTCTTCGCTAACATCACAGGCAATCAGCTTGCCTTCAGGGGGCAGAGCCAAAGCCACGACCAGGGAACTGTATCCCGTAAACACACCAATTTCGATCGCCCGTTTAGCCCCCATCAACTGCACGAGGAGCGACATTAATTGCCCCTGCTCCGGGGAAATTTGCATCCGAGCTTGGGGATGGTTTGCCGTTTCCTGCCGGAGCTGCATCAGCACCTCCGGCTCCTGCAAGGAGTGGGCCAGAATGTATTCATAGAGAGACTCTTGCAGTCCCAGAGCATTTTTAAACATGGGCGATCGTCAACAGAAACATTGAGTCAGGCTGAAATTTTATCAGTTCTTATCTTTGAGTGTAGGCTGTCTGGTCTTCAGGTGTAGGCTTAGGGTAGTTTCTTGTGTGAATTACAGCGCTCCCTAGGAGATCATTCATGTCGCGCTTACTGGCTATGTCACGGCAATGGCTATCCCGATTCCAACAACAACTCCTGCAATGGTTGGTCTTTAGCCTTTGCCTCTGGATCCTGACGGCTTGTAGCCATGCTGCTAATCTACCGACTCAAGATTTGCTTGAGCGGGCGATCAGTCTACAAGTGGAAAGAATCCAGGCAACGTTGAGTCAACAACTTCAACTACCCGCCCCGACCCGTTCCAAAATTCAGGTGCGTCAAATTGAGGTGCAGAGCCAAATTCCTCTCCTGATCGAACAGCGGCCAGCCTATCACCTACGCGGCACCTATGATCTCATCATCAAGCAATCAGGCCATACCCTCCACCAACCCCATAACCCGTTTGACGTATATCTTCAGCAGCGACCGGAGGAAAAAACTTGGCACTTTGCGGAACCGAGCGCAGAGGATCCGAATCGCTGGACAACCCGCGCCCTGTCCTGAGTTTTAGCAATCCCAATTCTGAAGCAATAGCTAGGAGCAATCAGACGTACAACCTAGGATCTCCTGGATCTCCTACCCGTCAACGCCCTTCTCCCCATCCACCAAGGCCCGATCGGTCAAAATTTCGTAGCCCGTTTCCGTGACCAACACCGTATGCTCAAACTGTGCCGAGAGCGCGTTATCGATCGTAACTACTGTCCAGCGATCGGGCAGGACTCGCGTGTTTTTCGACCCTGCATTGACAATCGGTTCGATCGCCAAGGTCATCCCAGCCTTTAGCTTGACATTCGGCATTTCATGGGTGCGGAAGTTAAAAACAGAGGGTTCTTCGTGCAAATTACGCCCCACACCATGGCCGGTATAGTCTTCCACCACTTTAAAACCGTGGGACTCGACATAATCCTGCACAGCCCCAGCCAAGTCCAGCAAATAGGCCCCCGCTTTCACTTGAGCGATCGCAGCATACAGTGACTGTTCTGCCACCTGAATCAGCTTTGCCGCAGAGGGACTGACTTCCCCTCCTACCGCGATCGTAATGCAAGAATCACCGTGATAGCCGTTGTAGTAAGCCCCCGTATCCACCTTCAGAATATCTCCCTTGCGGAGAATTTTCTTGCGATTGGGAATACCATGCACAACTTCATGGTTTACGCTAGCGCAAATGGAAGCCGGGAAGCCGTGGTATCCCTTAAAGCTAGGTTTAGCTCCCATTTCTCGGATCCGCTTTTCGGCATAAGCATCCAAGTCCGCCGTCGTCATTCCGGGTTCAACCCTTTCGGCAATTTCTTTCAAGACTGTTGCCACAATGCGGCAAGACTGGCGCATGATCGCGATTTCTTGCTGGGTTTTGACAGGGCCAGTCCGCCGCTGTCTTAGCATGGGTTGCGGAAGTAGGTTGCTCAGAATATTCATCGAGTTTACAAGGAGTCCCAAAATTCAGGAGGGCTAATTTGAGAAGAGCAGATCAAGCCAACCTCTACGTTAGCGGAAATTTTTCCCAACTGATACCCCACTTTGATTCTCGGAAGAACCCGCACCTCCCAATTCACAAGTCGCCCAATCACATTTCACTCGCAATCACTATCGTGCCTCGCATCCCGGCTTCTGCATGTCCTGGAATCGAGCAATGCAGCTCATACTGCCCCGATCGAATCGGCACAAATACCCAATCTGCTTCTGCATTGGAGCGAATCTCCAGTTCGTGAATCGCCCCTTTAATTTCCACTTGTCCCGCATCTACCTTTTGCGACCAAATGCTATCGGCAAAGTCTTTAGCGGTGAAATAATGCTTTTGCCCACTGGGATTGGTGAGGTGGAGCTTGTAGCGTTTTCCAGATTCAAAGGTGAAACGATCGGGAATAAACTTCAGCTCTCCAGCCGGATTCCCCAAGCTGACCTGAAAGTCTGTCACCGGCTGATGGGCTAAATCGATCGCCCAAACTGGGGAGATGCATGCTAGCCACAGGACCAAGACTCCCAACCAACCAATTGCCCAGTGGCTCCACTGAACTAACTTATCTTCAACTGGGTGGAGAATTTTGCGTTTCATACTGGGAGGAGGTCAAGGAGGCTTGAACGCAAGGGAAGAGAGGGGAAGAGAGGGGACGCACGGTATAAGCTCATTATCGAAAATCTCTGAGGCAAGGAAATCGAGCTTACAGCTTTGTTACAGGCCCATCCGATCTCAAACAGTAGGGACGCTGGCAGCTCAACGGCACTTCTAGGGCATACTGCTCCAGAAAATCAGGATCGCCCATCACCGCAGCGGTAGAGCCGTCATAGACGATCTCGCCACGATGCAAAACCACCGTGCGTTCACACAAATCTAAGGCCAAATCTAAATCATGGGTGGCAATGATTTGCGTCAAAGACAGTCGATCGAGCAAGTGAATTAATTGTCGCCGCGATCGCGGATCTAACTGCGCAGACGGCTCATCCAAGGCCAAAACGCTGGGTTGCATGGCCAAAACCCCCGCGATCGCCACTCGCTTTTTCTCCCCCCCCGACAAGGCGTGGGCCATGCGATGGGCATAGTCCTCTGGCTTCAAGCCCACAGCCTTCATCGCCTCGATCGCGCGGTGCTGTTGTATTTCTGAACTCAATCCCTGATTTTTCGGGCCAAAGGTGACATCTTCCCAAACACTAGGCATAAACAATTGATCGTCAGGATTTTGAAAGACTAAACCCAGACAATCTCGTACAGAGCGCAACGTTTTCGGGGTCACCCGCCAATTTCCCACCTGCACCTGTCCCGCTTGGGGCAATAATAGACCATTCAGATGGTGTAGCAGGGTGGACTTACCCGATCCGTTAGCTCCTACGATCGCCACCCGTTGCCCCACTGCAATGGTTAAGTTGATATTCCGTAGAGCAGGGGTGCCATTGGGATAGCCATAAACGACGTTCTGAATAGCAAGGGCAGCAACGGCCATAGTGTACAACCACGACCCAAGTCGTTAGCAATGAGTAGAAGGACTGGTTTAGACGGGATTTTTACCGCACGATCGACGCCAGAACAGACTGTTGGCATGGCCCCCAAAGGCTCTAGAGTATCTTGTCTACGCCCATGCTGACTAGGATCACTCCAATCGTGTAGCTTAGTAAGCTGCTATCCGGCTTCGTCCAGCGCAAAGGGATGTCTTCTGTCACTAAGCCTGAATAGCCCCGTGATAACATCGCTTGATAAATACGATCGCCGCGATCGTAGGTACGAATGAATAAAGTCCCGATCGTCATGCCAACTACACGACGGTGCATTAGACGGGACAACAAAAGATTGCGAGACTGAGCCGCCCGTTGCAAGGTTTGGGCTTCTTCAAGCAAGACTGCTAGATAGCGCAACATCGATCCCACGATCGCCACTAACAACGGAGGTATTTTCAATTGTTTTAAAGCCTGTAGCAAATCTACTTGGCTAGTCGTCAGCGTTAATAGATTCAGCGCTATCAGTGACAGCACAACCTTACTCGCTAAACTACAAAATAACAGCAGTCCTCCTTGATAAATTTTCAACCCACTCCACTGCCACAACAAATCACCTTGCTCACGAAACAGCGTTCCCAATGCCAACACCAAAGCAAACCCCAGCTCTACTGTCAGTCGTTTCAGGATGTGTACAGCAGATACGGAACTGAGTCCACATAGCAGTAGCAGTCCTAGACCGATGATTGTTAATTGCCACCCCTGCTGCTGGTGCGTCAGGGCGATCGCAAATACCGAGATCGTGGCACAAATCACCCGCATCCAAGGTTGCGCATAACCAACCCGACAAGATGAATCCCATTGCCCGAGCAAAACAGCTCCATGCAAAATCATTTTTCGTCCCGTGGCGCGCTCGCTTTAGAGAGCATTACTTTGCCCAACCCCCAAGTCAAGCCAAAGGTCACCACCGTCCCAATTAACCCAGCCAACGGGGTCGCTAAGGATTCCGGCACCCCTCTCAATGCGTATTCATCAAACACTTGGTAAAACGGCAAGCGATGGGTAGGAGGATCTTCCGCTGCCCGATGGTCGAATTGATGATCTTGAGCCACCCGATCAAGACCATCCGGATTTTGGCTGGCCCAAGGCGACAGAACCATCGCAATGCCCACTGCAATGCCTAAAGAGCCCCAGTAAAACCGACGAGACCGTTGAGATACCTGAATTCTCTGCATTAGCCAATTTCTCCAGACGAAACCACCCCTCGCTCTCGGGGCGCTTTGTAAATTAATTCGGGTCGGAGACGCCGCACATAGTCTAGGGCTAGCACGGTAATCGCTGCTTCCCCCACACCAATAAACCCATGCCAAAACAGCATAGCGCCCAGAACCAACCCTAAGTCCACCGTCCCTGAAAGCCCAATTTGCAACGCACAGAACAAAGAAGCCATCACGACACTGACCCAGCCCGCGATCGCTGCCCCCAGGATGACCCCAGCCCAGCGATCGGGTCCGATGAGACGCCGGATCCCCTTGTAGAGGTAATAGCCACCAAAAGTTCCCACCAGCCCCATATTGACAATATTGGCTCCGAGCACTGTCAGCCCACCGTCTTGAAAAAATAGCGCCTGTACTAGAAAGACTACTGCCATCACCAGGGATCCGGCCCAAGGCCCCAGCAAGACGCCAGCCAACGTTCCTCCCAACAGATGGCCTGACGTGCCCATGGGAATGGGAAAGTTAATCATCTGAGCCGCAAAAATAAAAGCTGCACACACGCCCATTAGGGGAACAACCCGATCGTCATAGGTCGCCTGCACTCGCTTGAGGCAAAGGGCAATCAGCCCCAAGGCCAATCCCCAAGTTCCCAGCCAAATCATGCTTGCGATCGGAGTCGTTGCATTCAAATAACCATCCGGCATATGCATTGCCAAGAGTGAATAGCGAATCATGGGGGTTTCCTGCTTGTGTCATCTACTACCTTCGACCCAGTTTTAGTAAACATCCGATCATGATTCAAATTCAATCCAGACGGGGGGGATGGGCTGCCACATTCAATTGAGAATCCTCCCGATCAAGAATCCCCTTTCCCAAAAAACTTTGCCGGAGATCTAGACTTAGAGATGAAGCGTACGCTAAAATTAGCAATTGTGAGTTTTTAACGAACCCGCTATGAACGCCCAGGAAATCATCCGCTCTTTAGAAGCGGAACAGATGAAGTCAGATCTTCCGGTGATTCATGTTGGCGACACTGTGCGCGTTGGCGTGAAAATCCGCGAGGGTGACAAAGAACGGACTCAGCCCTACGAAGGGGTGGTGATTGCTAAGCGTAGTGCTGGCATCACCCAAAACATCACTGTACGTCGAGTTTTCCAAGGCGTAGGGGTGGAGCGGGTATTCTTGATTCACTCCCCTCGTATTGAGAGCGTAAAAGTTCTCCGTCGGGGTAAAGTGCGTCGTGCGAAGCTCTTCTACCTCCGTCAACGGACTGGTAAGTCTGCCCGTCTGAAACAGCGGTTCGATCGTGCAATCTAAGTTCCACATCAATCTTTTGAGAAATTGCTAGACTAGGAACGAAAGTTAGGTAAGATATGGAGTAGTTCAGACGCATGCGTCCTTAGTTCAGTTGGTAGAACGCAGGTCTCCAAAACCTGATGTCGGGGGTTCGAGTCCTCCAGGGCGCGCTGAATTACTCCATTGAGCTTAAAAGACCTCGGTGTAGGTCAAGTCATTCGCTATAAAATATCTGTAGAAAATGACTTCAGGTACGGCTAATCCTTAGCTTATGCTGGGTTGAGGCTGTACCTGTCTTTTCTGGAAAGTTTTCCATATTGAGTTCAACGGTGGTGATGGTCATGGCAAAGAAAGATGATACTGCGGTACAAGAGCAGAAGTCTGCTTTCACTCCTAATACTTTCATCCAAGAAACCAAAGAAGAACTCGGGAAAGTAACCTGGCCTAGTCGTCAGCAACTCATTAGTGAGTCGATCGCAGTTATCCTGATGGTTTCGCTGTCGGCGACCTTGGTTTATTTCATTGACCAACTATTTTTGTGGGCACAGGGGAAGGTGTTCGGAGGATGACGTACACATCAGACGATTCCATGGGTCTGTCCCATTCTGATCTAGAAGAAGGGGCTGATGAAGCGCAACTGATCAAGCAATCCCGCTGGTATGCTGTACAGGTCGCTTCTGGCTGTGAAAAGCGAGTCAAAACAAACTTGGAACAGCGGATTCAAACCCTGGATGTAGCTAATCGGATTTTGGATGTTCAGATTCCTGAAACTCCCATCCTAAGACATCAAAAAGATGGTCGCCCCAAGGAAGCCAGCGAAAAAGTCTTTCCAGGCTATGTGTTAATTCGCATGGTCATGGATGATGAGACGTGGCAGGTTGTCAAAAACACGCCAAATGTCATCAACTTTGTTGGTGCTGAGCAGAAGCGCCGCTATGGTCGAGGTCGAGGTCATGTGAAACCGATGCCCTTAGCCTATACCGAAGTGGAGCGAATCTTTAAACGCTCTCAAGAGCAAGAACCCGTCAGAAAACTGGATATGGCTGCCGGGGATAAGATTATGGTTCTGTCTGGCCCCTTCAAAGATTTTGAGGGTGAAGTGGTTGAAGTTAGTCCCGAACGCAGCAAGCTCAAAGCGCTGCTCTCCATCTTCGGGCGAGAAACGCCTGTGGAACTGGAGGTCAACCAAGTTCAGAAGATTGAGTAGATCTCAGGAAATTAGCAGTCAATGGCAAAGAAAGTAGTTGCAGTCATTAAGCTCGCGATCAACGCGGGCAAAGCAAACCCGGCACCCCCCATTGGCCCAGCGTTGGGTCAACATGGTGTCAACATCATGATGTTCTGTAAAGAGTACAACGCCCGTACCGCTGACCAAGCTGGCATGGTGGTACCCGTTGAGATTTCTGTTTACGAAGATCGTAGCTTTACGTTCATCCTAAAAACTCCACCCGCTTCTAAGTTGATCGCCCAGGCTGCGGGAATTTCTACCGGCTCCGGCGAACCTAATAAGAAGAAAGTGGGTTCGATCACCAAAGCGCAGTTGGAAGAAATCGCTAAGACCAAAATGCCTGACCTCAACGCCAACGATGTTGAGGCTGCAATGAAGATCATTGCGGGCACTGCCAAAAATATGGGCGTCACCATCAAGGACTAAATCCCCTTGGAGTTTTCCTAGGTCGATCTTTAGTTGTTTTGATCCGCCTTTTGTCCAACCCATTTTCATTCACAACGGGGGAGAGAGACTCTCGTTATCACCCCAGGAGTATTCAATGACTAAAAAAGTATCCAAGCGCTTGCGAGAACTGCAAGCCAAGGTAGAGCAGCGTGCCTATGAGCCTTTAGAGGCCATGAATCTGCTCAAAGAGACTGCAACTGCTAAATTTTCTGAATCCGCTGAAGCTCACATTCGGCTAGGGATTGATCCCAAATACAACGACCAACAACTGCGGACAACTGTGGTTTTGCCTAAAGGGACTGGGCAAACCATTCGGGTTGCAGTCATTGCTCGCGGTGAGAAAGTGGCTGAAGCCACCAACGCCGGGGCAGAAGTGGTCGGTTCTGAAGAACTGATTGACGAAATTCTCAAGGGGCGGATGGATTTCGACCTGTTGATCGCAACCCCTGATGTCATGCCCCAGGTCGCTAAACTGGGTCGTGTGCTCGGGCCTCGGGGCTTGATGCCTTCGCCTAAAGCAGGTACGGTGACCACCGATTTACCCCAAGCGATCGCTGAATTTAAAGCCGGGAAGCTGGAATATAAAGCTGACAAAACCGGGATTGTTCACATTTCCTTTGGTAAAGCTAATTTCAGTTCAGAGGATTTGCTCGCCAACCTGAAAGCTTTGCAAGAAAGCGTGGAGCGCAATCGGCCTTCGGGTGCGAAGGGGCGCTACTGGCGTACGATTTACGTCTCGGCAACCATGGGTCCTGCGATCGAAGTAGACATCAACGCACTGCGTGATCTTAAAGTCGCTGAAGTTTAGGTTAGATTGCCTTCGTCAATGCAACCTATAATCTTCATTAGAACTGAAACTTAGATTTGCATTGACGATTGCAGCACCCGTTGCTAAAGTAAGTTGTCGAAGTTTTTGGAGTCATTCCAAACGAAGCATTACTCGCAATTGAATAGCAAGCCGCAGAAAGCAGGTGTTAGGAGTAAAGTTCCTGCCGAGGTTTGAGATTAACAGTCTAGTATTCACTAGATTGATTAAACCTCGGCGCTGCAAACCGAGGTTTTTTATTGCACTCCAGAGTCATGCACATCAAGTTTCAACGTTCAAGTATCCCGGTTAAGGAGGTGATATCGAATGGGTAGAACGCTGGAAAATAAGAAGGCCATTGTTGAAGGGCTGAAAGAAACGCTGAGTGAGTCCACGTTAGCATTGGTCATTAACTACCAAGGTTTGACTGTTGGAGAAATCACGGATCTGCGTCGTCGTCTGCGGGAAAAAGGTGCAACTTGCACTGTCACCAAAAACACCCTGATGAACAAGGCGATCGCAGGTGACGAGCGCTGGGAGCCAATGTCTGATTTGCTCAAAACCACGACTGCTTTCATCATGGTGAAAGAAGATATTGGTGGCGCAGTTAAGGCATACCAAGAGTTCCAAAAGGCTGCTAAGAAGACGGAAGTCATCGGCGGCGTAATGGACGGCAAGCTCCTAACCGATAAGGATGTGAAGGCGATCGCAGATCTGCCATCCAAGGAGCAACTCATCGCGCAAATCGCAGGTGCGATCAATGGCGTCGCGACCAAGCTGGCAGTGGGCATCAACGAAGTCCCATCCGGTCTGGCACGCGCTATCAAGCAAATTTCCGAGAAAGAAGCTGCTTAGTTGCAGTTTGCTTCAAAACAAATCGATCGGCTGTATAGTGCTGTGCTGTCTAGTCGATCGGTCTGGGAAATCGACGAAACATTTTCATTGATTAACGGAGAATATCCAATGTCTGCTGTTGCTGAAATTATTGAAAAGCTGAAGGGTTTGACCCTTCTGGAAGCTGCTGATCTGGTTAAAGAAATCGAAGAAACCTTTGGTGTCAGTGCTGCCGCTCCTGTTGGTGGCATGATGATGGCCGCTCCTAGCGCGCCTGCTGAAGCCGCTGAAGAAAAAACCGAATTCGATGCAGTGTTGGATGAAGTTCCTGCTGATAAGAAGATTGCCATCCTCAAGATCGTTCGTGAGATCACCGGTCTGGGTCTGAAGGAAGCAAAGGATCTGGTTGAATCCACGCCTAAGGCGCTGAAGGAAGGCGTTGCTAAGGCTGATGCTGAAGCAATCAAGAAGCAAATTGAAGAAGCTGGCGGAAAGGTTTCCATCAAATAATCCATGAAGCCCCATCGCTTCGTTTAAAAAAGCATTCCCGAAGGAATGCTTTTTCTATTATTTAGTTTTTTCCACTGGTAATCCAAGAGTCCTGCTGTTCGAGCATTCTAGTCTGCATTATTGATGACGATTTAGAAGGTTGCTGAAGAGCTTGCCACCTAGGCTTGCCCTACAGCTAATCTGGCGGTTCGTCTAAACAACAGTTGTTTTTTGAGGTGTCTCTGCCATCAAGAGTCCGACAGTCGATCAATCATTCAGTCTCTCTATTGCAGCATTACTCAAGGATGCAATAGGCAATCACTAAACAGAATCTATCCCCCCCGATCTACGATCGCGCCATAGGTTGTAGAAGGAAGGGGACAAGCTTTCGACAAAGCACAGCTTTCGACAAAGCACAGTTGCGGCTGTCTTGGCTGCTATATAGCCCCTGCCTTCCCCCTAGGTCAAAAATTCTCTTCAGGGATCAAATCGATAACGTGAGGATTTTTTGACGACAAACCTCTGGGACTTTGGCGTTTCAAGCGTTATAGTAGTGATTGATAAAGAGAACTTGTATTTCGGTTACACAGCGAATCCTTGTTGCAGAATTTCACTTTCCAGCACAGACGCTCCGAAACTTGCCTCTCTACTTTTAATGCTTTTTGGAGCGTCCTATGTCAATTTATGTCGGCAACCTGTCTTACAGTGTTACTCAAGACGACCTGAACGAAGTGTTTGGGGAGTATGGCACAGTCAAGCGGGTGCAAGTTCCCACCGATCGGGAAACCGGCAAGCCCCGGGGGTTCGCCTTCGTTGAGATGAACTCTGATGAAGAAGAAGAAGCCGCGATCGCGGCTTTGGATGGTGCAGAGTGGATGGGTCGTGACCTCCGAGTCAATAAAGCGAAGCCTCGTGAAGAGCGTCCCAGTGGTGGTGGTGGTGGTTACAACCGCAGCGGTGGCGGCGGTGGTTGGGGTGGAGAGCGTCGTGGCGGTGGCCGTCGCTACTAAGCCGTGATTGCTCAGCTCCATTCATGTTGTAATTTACTGTCCATTCGCCCAAGGAGAGCAAACAATGGCTCAGGTTGTCATTGGCGAGAATGAGGGTATTGAGTCAGCCCTGCGTCGTTTTAAGCGCCAGGTTTCTCGTGCCGGCATTCTTCAAGATGTTCGCAAAAATCAACATTTTGAGACGCCGCAAGAAAAAGCACGCCGTAAGGCCAGTGCTCGTCGTCGCCAGGGTCGTGGCCGACGTTAGGGTTTTGTAAAACCTGACAAGAAAAACCACAAGGAAACATAGACGTCCTTGTGGTTTTTTCTATTGGTTAATTTCTATTGGTTATGAGCTCTAATCCAGACGTGAGTTTGATGAAGTCGTGGTGGAGCTCGATCGTTGGGGCTGTTGCGCAGCAAAGATCGGAGAACGTCTCCCCTCAAGGCCGTTTGCTCTGGTATGGCATCAGGCAAACGACCTTGTCCCGCCCTTGTCAGGGGACTACTCTACTCCCCTGACACCCCAGTGAATTCTCCGGCTAACCACAGGGAATTTGGGAGGAAGCACTTGCTGGTCGAACTGACGTTAACCAGTGGATCTAACCTTTCCACAATTCCCAAGACCCAAGAGATTCGGAGATTGCCAAGGTCACAGCAGGTAGGGATTCTGGGGGATCATCGAAAACTTCAGTGCAGAGCAGTCTTGAATCACACGGCAACATCTAGCTTCGATCACGAAGCACCCGGTGTCGAGCCCATAAAAACATCCTTGGAAAACATTTCTGTCAGAACAGTCAGATAGGGCAAGAGCACCTTCACCTGATCACTTGGCAAGAAATTATGGATTTCCCAATTCAGCGTTTGCAACATATCCCGCACCAGTTGCCAACTGACCCGAAGTTGGGGGTAGAGCATAACACAGAGTGGGAAAAGTTGCTGTTGCACCGATCGAATACTGCCCTCCAAAACACAGAGACAGAGATACACTTGGAACATCTCTACATCTCGAATGCTGGAAATCATGACATAGCGAGATTTTAAGTTACCACTAAAACTGTGATAGTTCGGATGAAGATGATGAATTTGTTCACAGACTCGATAGGCAATCTTCGTACTGACGGGTAGTAAAGATTGGGTTGCTTTGAGGGCTGGGGAAGTAATGGAATGCTCTGCCGCCGCTTGATAGGCATCTCGCAGTGGCATATACATATGGTCATCCATAACCTTGACGTAGGGTTCAATCAGTAACCGCTCCGCAGGCGTCAACAGCGCTAACAGCAATTGTCCAGTGTAGTGAAACTGCATGCTAACAAACCCGATCGCGCGTGGATCATGGCGAGTATATTCCTGGCGCATCCGACCACAGGCATCGCCAATAGAAACAGATAATCGCCGCGCCGTTTGCCGCTCACGATAGCCTTCTAAAGTCTTTTCATACAAAGCATGGGAATCAGCAGCAATCTTCCACGGATCAATGTGGGCAGGATTAATACCATGGCGCTGAATTTCTGTCGCCAGTAGCGATTCCGTTTGTGACCAAGCCTGGGCACTGGCCAATTTGAGCGATTTCAGCAGCTTATCTGCGGTATAGCGCCGCCCTTCGGGGGAGGCCACATCAGCTATCTGCTTCGGTAGAGAATTGTGAGTTTGTTCTTCGTTGTGCGTGACCGAAACAACATACTTTCTTGCCCAAACCGCAGCCAAAGAATGGGAATTTGGCTTGTCAAAGGGAACTCTGGCATTGGGAAGGAAATTGTCACTGTAGCCCGACGAGCTCGACCTATCAGAAGAACCGAACCTATCAACAGCGAAATCGGACAGAGGCACAGAAGAATATTCCATTCGTGACACCTGACTTTCGGGGAAGGCTAAATAAAGACGCAGAAGAGATCGCGCGTCGGAGAACAAACCACTGGGAAACCGATCGAAGAAACGAAACCGGAGTCCTCCAGTCACTCAGATGAGATCGTAACTAGTTCTTACAGTCCCATAACTTTGTGAAAGATTCGTGGAAATACTGAAGAGAATTATTTAACTTTACTTTACTTAGAGCCTGAATATAGCGTATTTACGGAGGCAAAACCAATCACTTCTTCATTTTTCGTAAAGATTGATTTTAGAAAAGTGCGTTACCCTGGCGGAAATTGACAAGTTGCATCTAGTCAACGCAACTTAAATCTTTCAAGTTGAAAGATTTAATCATGAGGGCCATCAACCCAATAGACAGACTCTTAAGGCGAGAATGGAAAAGTGGTTTAGTATGCGAATTTTGTATAGATTAGCTTGAGTGCGTTACTACTAGCTACAACGCTGAATGCAAGCTAAAAATTGTAAAATGAGTGTTGTGATTTTTCAAATGAGCGTTGACATCATCAGTCACTTTAGACTCAGTCACTTTAGACAAAGTAAAATCATTATCAACTGGTTTAAAATTTTGGCAGTAGATTGTATAGAACCCATTCGAGATTGTTGCCGTAATCCCTTCTGAGAGCACATTTCAAGGTATATCCTCAAATCATGCTACAAGCCTTGGGAAGTCAAGGTTCTCACCATAGATTGCAAACAGGCTCTATATGCTAAAGCTCAGGATGTGTAGGGATTTCGTCGTTTTTAGTCAATTTGTCTTTTTTCGAAGTAATTCAAGAGAGTTACAGCGGATTGCATACCGACATTGCATAACGACAAGGAAGAGATATAACGCCTGAAGGCTATTCTATTGTGGGTGCTGTGTCAATCAGTCCAGTAAAAGGCTGTATGTCTTCTCAAAAACGTCAAGGTAAATTAGTTCAGTGGACCGCCGATCGAGGATTTGGGTTTGTCAAAGATGAGCAAAATGGACAGAAAATTTTTATTCACATCACCGCTTTCCAATCTCTAAAAATTCCCCCTCAAGTGGGAGATCTTCTTACATTTCACATTGGAACCGATCGTAAGGGCCGATTAAAGGCAGAAAATGCCCATTTTCAGGTAAACAGGTCTTTCTTACAGCGAGCTTTAGTCACAGCCTATCGCTGTCCGCAATTGTGGACAACGATGCTGCCATTAGGACTTCTCAGCAGTATTCCTTTCCTAGGCAGCGGATATTTTTGGCGGTTAACAAATTGTGGTATCCCTTTCGCACTCTATGCTGTAATGAGCCTATTAACGTTTTGGGCGTATCAAAACGACAAGCGTCGTGCAAAGCGCAACCAATGGAGATGGCCCGAACAGGTTTTACATTGTTTGGAGTTCTTCGGTGGCTGGCCCGGTGGCCTCATGGCCCAGCAAATCTTACGCCACAAAACTCTAAAAACCACCTATCAAATCTCTTTCTGGATCATCTGTTCTTTACATTTCATTGGATGGTTCGTCTGGTTCGTCGTCCAAAGCAGATCATGAACTTGCTTAGCAGACTGCCCCCCCTTTGTCACCCTGATCTCGTCTCTTGGGAATTTTAAGAACTCAGCTTGTAGATTCCTTGACAGGACTAGGAACGGGACAAAATGGAGAAAATTGCCATTTTCTTGGATGCGGAAAGTCTGTCAGGTCGATTGAGTTCGGTGGAAGGAGAACCCATCATCGATCGCTTGCGCAAATTAGGCACGATTATCGTGCGACGGGCCTATGGTAACTTCAGCCAGAACTGCGTCAGCGCCCACCAAAAGGAACTCAATCAACAGGGGTTTGAACTGATCCACACCTTTCATCCTGTGAGTGGTAAAAATTCGGCAGATATTCAAATGGTGGTGGATGTGATGGATTACGTCAGCCGCATCCCCGAACTTCAAGTGTTTGCGATCGCGACAGGGGATTCGGATTTCTTGCCCCTCTACCGTCGCCTCCGGGAACTGGGTAAATCGGTGATTGGCATTAGTACACGATCGACCACCGCAACATTATCCGCCCACTTTGATGACTATATCCAACTTTGTCATCTTCCCCAGTCTCCCGGTGCAACGGAACCTAGATCCACCAGTACCAGCATAGTCACAGCCGTTCAACCGACACCCTCGCCCACAACAACCTTTCCCCTGGGGTCTGATCAGATTTTACCTCTCTTACAGGAAATTCTGCCCTCTAACAAAATGGGCATTAAGCTGGCCACATTAGTCAAACATCTCAAACAGAATCCTGAGCTTGCCGCCCAACCTTGGGCAACTGCCGATCTACAACACTGCCTTCAACGCCTACCCAATGATGTGATGCTCATTGGAGACAAGGTTTTTAGTCCAGAGCAGGGCAGGGCGTTTCAAGCCAGCCAAGCTAATCTTGCGGCAACCAGTTCAAAAACAGCCAGTTCAAAAGTTTCCCAGACTCAGCAACAGGCGATCGAGCACTTGCGGGAGATATTGTTAGTCATGACGAATGGCATTAGCCTCAGCAAGCTGGAGGTTCACTTAAAGAAACGGATGGCTTCCTTTTCACCACAGGCGATCGGCTTCGAAACCTTCCTCGCCTTTTTGCAGAGCCAGCCACAGGTGGTTTATCTGACCCTCGATCGTAAAAAAGCCTACCCTGCAGGCCAAACACCCAATACAGGACAGGATAAAGCGGTAGTCGTAACCCAACAAATTCTAAGCCAAACACCAAAAGGAATCGAGGTTAGTAGCCTCAAGAATGAAATCCGTCGGCAATATAGCAAGTTCGACGAAAAGAAACTCGGCCACAAGCGGTTTCTTGACTTTTTGAAAAGTCATCCTAAGGTCATCAAACTAGAACAGAAGGGAAAAACCTGGTGGGCTAAAGCCGTTTGAGCCTTCTTGCTACCCTCTCCCCTACCAATGAATGCCATCGGCAAGATAAAAGCCGGACGATCGTCGCCCGTAGGCCGCACCAAGCCGATATAATGGGAGACTGCATTTTCGCTCAATGAACCCTCATGGCTTCCGAAGACCTGCGTGCCACTCGCATTGAAAAACTCGAACAACTCAAAGCATTGGGGATGAATCCCTTTGCCTATCAGTGGAAATCTAGCCATTCGATGGCTGACTTGCAGTCTAAATATGCCGACCTACCGAACGGCGAAGAGCAACCGGTTGAAGTTGCCGTCGCAGGTCGCATTATGGCACGGCGGGTCTTTGGCAAGCTGGCGTTTTTTACCCTTCAGGATGAAACCGCCAATATCCAACTCTATCTAGAGAAGAATCGCATTCAGGAGTTCATGGGCGATCGGGATGCCGATGCCTTCAACCATTTGAAATCGCTGACGGACATTGGGGACATCATTGGCGTCAAGGGAACCGTGAAACGCACGGATAAGGGTGAGCTTTCGGTGTACGTGAAAGAGTACACAATGCTTACCAAATCGTTATTGCCGTTGCCTGATAAATTCCACGGTTTAACGGATGTAGCAACACGCTATCGTCAACGCTACGTTGATTTAATCGTCAATCCTGAAGTCCGCGAAACCTTCCGGCGTCGGGCATTGATTACGGCATCAATTCGGCGATATTTAGATCAACAAGGCTTCATTGAGATCGAAACGCCAGTGTTAATGGGTGAAGCCGGGGGGGCTGATGCAAGGCCCTTTGTCACCTACCACAACACGTTGGAAATGGAGTTGTATCTCCGCATCGCCACGGAACTGCACTTGAAGCGCCTCGTGGTGGGTGGCTTTGAGAAGGTATTTGAACTGGGTCGGATTTTCCGCAACGAGGGCGTTTCTACTCGGCACAATCCAGAATTTACGTCGATCGAGGTTTACCAAGCCTACGCTGACTACAACGACATGATGGATTTAACCGAAGCCATCATTACCACCGCAGCCCAGGAAGTTCTGGGAACCACGCAAATTACCTACCAAGGGCAAGCGATCGATCTCACGGCCCCCTGGAAACGGATCACCATGCATGATGCGGTGAAGGAAGCCACAGGGGTTGATTTTGCAGCCTTTACGGATTTAGAGGCGGCCAAGCAAGCGGCTAAAGCAGCGGGCATCCATGACATTGACGATTGTCCGTCGATCGGGAAGTTGCTGAACGAAGCCTTTGAACAAAAGGTGGAAACGATGCTGATGCAGCCGACGTTTATTCTGGACTATCCGGTGGAAATTTCACCGCTGGCCAAGCCCCATCGATCGAAGCCAGGATTGGTGGAGCGGTTTGAGCTATTTATTGTCGGGCGAGAAACGGCCAATAGTTTCTCAGAGTTAACCGATCCGTTAGATCAGCGGGCACGATTGGAAGAGCAGGCTGCCCGGAAAGCGGCGGGAGATCTGGAAGCGCAGGGTGTGGATGAAGATTTCCTCTGTGCGCTGGAGCATGGAATGCCACCTACGGGAGGATTGGGCATTGGGATCGATCGGTTGGTTATGCTGTTAACCGATTCACCCAGCATTCGCGATGTGATTGCCTTCCCATTGTTGAAGCCTGAGAAACCCGAAGGCGAAGAGGGGTAAATTCTCAACTTAAGGGTCAACGGAAGAGGTCGCTATCTTCAGAATTTCAAAGATTGGACGACCTCTTTCAGCTCTTGATTTAGGGGAAAACTCTTTTCGCAGTTTGCCCACAGGCATTCACAAAAGTACTGTCAAACGCACCCCCAACCACGCCCCCAACGAGAGGTACTAGCTTCATTAAGTTAACGACACCTTTTTCACCGGCCTTAGTAACTAATCGAAACCCAATCTTCTTATTAATTTCAATTAACACTTTGCCAGGAATTTGTTTGATCAGATTTTGAGAAATCTTAGTACCTACAGCAATACCAGCATTCTTTAGAATTCCTTCTGCTCCTTCCCCCATCAGGCATAACAAAACCATCGTTCTAACAGGCTCAGAATAGACATCATATCCTCGTAATGCTGCAACTGTTGCTGCTGTATTGGCACCTAATGCATAGGAAGCAGCTAGACCAGCCGGAATCGTGATCGGCATAGCTGCAATACCACCTAAACCACTAATAAAACCTGTACCCGCAGCATGAGCTGTTCGCCAAGCGATCAGAGAACTAATTGCATCTTCAACACTTTCTCCCTTGCTGAGGTATGCAGATGCATCCTTATCAGCCGGCGGTAGAATTCCAAAACCATTAATTCCTACATCAGCAATCCATTCCAGAGTGGACTGGACTAAATTGCTTTCATGATTATCTGAACTAGCTGCAACCATAAATTCCTACAGTCACTAATTACCTAACTTTTTGTAGAATAATTAGTTTCCATACAGCAACCGGGATATCACGGGCTAAGTAACAAACGCGGCTGAGCGACAAAACCATAGTTGCAGTCTAATTGAGCAGTTTAGGATCCATCTAATAAAGTTCGAGATAGCAAAGCTGTTTTAATCCGCTCAATTACTAGAGCTTCTTCATCTGTAATAATCCCGTCAAATTCTGCTATTTTCTGACATTGTGCCAGGATAGAGACCGCAAAATTTTGGTCAACGTTAGCCAGTAAATCTTCCAACCTTGGTGGAGAGGCCAAACCCGCAATAACTTCGATCGATGCAGGGCTAAAATGCATTTTTTGAAGTTCTAGGAGAATTTGTCCCCAGGTTTTATCAGGATTATTTGCCATCACAACATATGCCAAGATTTGATCCATTAGTATTTCTTGTTGTGTAACTGCAAGCACAAAGTCTTCATTCTCCGCTTGAGACGCTTGTAAAGCAGATTGAGACTCCAGGGGGTTCACTTTAGCCTCATAGAATTGGCAAGCTGTATGACCTAAAACATAAATCATTGCAGCATTACTACTTGCTCCGATTACCGCACCAGCAGCAGGAATATTCCTGACAAACCCTAAACCCGCTTTCAGTGCAGCATTCCCTCCTAAGCCTAATCCAAAAATAGCTAGGACTTCACCACGACGTGCAGGATGATCTAGATCTAGATTATAAGCCGCCGCAATTTGGTAAATCATTTCCGCTTGCAAAGCAGTTGTTGCAGCTAAATCTAAGGCAAATAATCCTGCCGCCACACCCGGTAAAACACTACTAGCCAATCCTGAACCGCCTGCATAGACAGACTTGCCCACTATGATGCGATTCGCAATTACCCTAGAAGATTCATGGGGATACTTAATCTGAAGCTGACGAACTTGCTCTGCTGCCTGACGAACATTTACCTGATCGATGAACCGAAACAGCAAATCATCTACATCCAGCTTCTTAGTGAGTTCCCGCAGTTGCGGATTGTCGCCAATAAAAGATAGCATTTGGCTCAACCCATCTGGTATTTGCATTGCGGCAGTCGCTACCACGCTAGTTGCTTGCACTGCGGCATCACTCACCATCCCAGCAGTGCCTGTCACAGAACCTGCCATAGAACTACCGGTTTGCAGTACAACCTCAGTCGTTCCAGTTACAGCTCCAACCACCGCCCCACCTGCCTGTGAGGCAACTCCACCAACGGCACTTGCTGCACCAACAACTCCTCCCCAGAAACTTTGGAATAGGTTTGGAGATGCGCTTTCCGCAGGAACCATCTTGGATTCCTGAACTGGGGCAATTTCTAAGGGTAAAGATAACTGCTCGTCTTGTGAATTCATAACCTTCTAGCCAGTATCTATTGTTAGAGAATATGAGGCTAGTATGCCCTCCATCCCCCCATCGAGAACGCTATTTTCATTCCAAGCCATCTGTCACAAACCGTTCCTAGAATGATTTAAACCATGAATTTCATTAGGAATTGATTGCCCGTGGCATGATCTAAGGAGGCCGTCTTGCATCTTCCCCTGGCATCTTCTTTATGTCATCTATTTCTGTTTCTCACCTCAGTAAAATGTATCCCGTTGCCGTCAAAGAGCCGGGACTCAAGGGCACGATCGAACACTTTTTTAAACGCACCTACAAAGAAATCAATGCGGTGCAGGATGTCAGTTTTGAGATCCAACCCGGTGAAATTGTTGGGTTTCTGGGCGCAAATGGAGCCGGAAAAACGACCACCCTAAAAATGTTAACGGGACTCATCCATCCTTCATCGGGCAAGGTTCAAGTCGCAGGTCACATTCCCTTCAAGCGGGAATCCGCCTTTCTGCGAAAAATCACTCTCGTCATGGGGCAGAAGCAGCAACTAATCTGGGATTTACCCGCAATGGACTCCTTGCAAATTAATGCTGCGGTCTATGGCCTGAGCGATCGGGCTGCCCAAACCCGCATTGATGAACTAGCAGAAATGCTGTCCCTACAAGGCAAACTCACCCAACCTGTCCGCAAGTTATCCTTGGGTGAACGAATGAAAGCAGAATTGCTAGCCGCATTACTCCATGAGCCACAGGTATTATTTCTCGATGAACCAACCTTGGGATTGGATGTTAATGCGCAAGTTGCCGTTCGGGAATTTCTTCGGGAATACAACCAACGCTATAACGCAACAATTTTGTTAACCAGTCACTACATGGCAGACATCACGGCACTGTGCGATCGTGTCCTGATGATTCACCAAGGCAAGCTAATTTACGACGGTAGCCTAGATGGGCTGATCGAACAATTTGCCCCCTGCCGCGAAGTCCACGTTGAGTTTGCCTACGCCTACCACAAAGCCAAACTACAACAATACGGCGATGTGCAATCGATCGATGGCTCCTCCGTGCGCTATCTCGTTCAACCAGAACTGCTCACCAAAACGGTTTCCCAACTCTTGGCTGACCTGGAAGTGGTGGACTTAGCCATTAGCGATCCCCCGATCGAAGAAATCATCGGTCGAGTTTTCCAAGTCGGTCAAGTTGTTTAGCCTCCCTCGCCCCATCTGCCACCTATGAAACGACTCTCCATTATCTTTGCAAAGTTGCTGTCCACCTACTACGCCTACATGCTGGAATATCGGGCAGAACTGTTGCTGTGGGCGCTCTCCGGCTGTCTTCCCATCATTCTCATGGGCGTATGGACTCAAGCAGCCCAGGGCGGAGCTTTTGCCCTGACCTCAGCCCAATTTGCCCGCTACTTCCTCGCCATTTTTCTGTGCCGTCAACTCACGGTGGTCTGGGTAATTTGGGAGTTTGAACGGGAAATTGTTGAAGGGAAATTAGCCTTTCGCTTACTACAACCCCTTGACCCCGTTTGGCATCACGTTTGGTCACACATTGGAGAACGTTTTGCCCGTTTGCCCTTTATTGCAGCCATTATTGGACTTTTTATAGTGCTCTATCCCAGTGCTTTTTGGATTCCAGATTTAGGTACTCTAGCATTGTTTCTTCTAGTCTCTATTTTTGCCTTTGCATTGCAATTCCTGATTCAATATACCTTTGCAATGTTCGCCTTTTGGACAGAAAAAGCCAGTGCCATCCAAGAACTGTGGTTTCTCTTTCATCTCTTTCTATCGGGTAGCATCGCCCCTTTGGAAGTCTTTCCCCCCAACGTTCGGCAGGTGGTGGAATATCTTCCCTTTCCCTACATTCTGCATTTTCCAGCCAGCATCCTGACTGGACTGCCAGTTAATTACGTCCATAGTTTTCTGATCATGGGAAGTTGGGGCGCTATTTTCTACGGCCTCAATCGTTACTTGTGGCGCAAGGGATTAAAACAATTTTCAGGCATGGGAGCTTAGGATGAAACTGAACCTTAAGTACCTCGATCGATACATTCGTCTGATTCGTTTATTTTGGAGTACCGCGATCGCGGCGGAACTGGAATATCGAATGAACTTTATTTTTTCGGCCTTAACCAGTTTAGGAGGTCTAGCTGGCAGCTTATTCGGGCTGTTTCTGTTCTATGGCCAAGGCTACCATTTCCAGGGCTGGAGTTGGGAAGAAGCCTTAATCGTTGTGGGCATTTTCACCTTTCTGAAGGGATTCTCAACCGCCTTTCTCGCGGCCAATCTGAACCGAATCGTCAAGCATGTTGAGAAGGGAACCTTAGATTTTGTCCTGCTCAAACCGATTAGTTCTCAGTTCTGGCTATCGTTCCATAGTATGTCCCTTTGGGGATTACCCGATATGCTCTTTGGACTATTTATTATTTTGTATGCCGGAGCGATTCTTAAGTTATCAATCTTAAGTTATTTATTTGGTTTGTTACCGATCGCCTTCGGAGCCATTATTCTCTATAGTCTTTGGTTTATTCTAGGCGCAACTAGTATTTGGTTTACGAAGATTTACAACATCACTGAAGTTCTCAAAGGCTTAATGGACGCCGGTCGGTTCCCTATGGTGGCCTATCCCGTCTCCTACCAAGTCTTCTTTACGTTTATCGTTCCCGTCGCCTTTCTAACTACGGTTCCCGCAGAAGCACTTTTAGGTCGTGTCGATCGCGTTTGGATCATCGGTTCTGCCTGTCTGGCCATTTTTCTGCTTTGGTTTTCCAATCAATTTTGGCGATTTGCCCTGCGCTTTTATACCAGTGCTTCTAGTTAAAGCAGATACCCCTGCTTGACTGACAAAACTAGAAAGCCGGAATGTGCTTGAGGACAGTGAATTCACGCTGCAAGGATTGTTCCGATTGACGGTATGAAGCCATAGTGGGTTCAGGGTCTGGAGC
>NZ_JBLZFX010000089.1:0-26109 GCF_050753345.1 Alkalinema pantanalense CENA528
CATTAACGTTCATCAAAATGCTAGAAATGACCATTCTGAATGGAGATGACCCATTGGAAATGAGTGAGCAAATTATGATTGCAAATCTACAATGAACCATGAAATATGCATAGGGCAGTGCACTAGGGGGCAGTCATGATTTTGTAAATTGCTACCTCGTTTTCAGCATGTCCGTAAATATATCAGGTTCATCCTAGATGTGAAAAGTCACCATGCAAATATTCTCTGCAAAGATTGCATGAAGCTCAAGCGTTGGCTGAAGCTGTTCAACGAGGTTTACGTTCCCCCTCGCATGAGTAACCTTTCAGATTCCCTACGGCAGCAGGTGAGGTAACGATCTGGCAACGGTCTGGCAAGCATTGTGAGTTCAGAACACTTCGCTTGGGGTGAAAACCTGGAAAGATGGAAGTTTCAGACAAGGTAAGACACCCATGATGGACTTTTGGACTCAAGTATTAGAAACCGCTCAGACCCTGACGCAAGCCGTGGGCGATCGCTTGCTTCAGGATTTTGGGCATATACAGGCGATCGAAAAGGCCGATGGCTCCCTCGTGACCCAAGCCGACCAATGGGCCGATGCAGAACTGAGCCGATCGCTACAAGCTGCCTTTCCTGACCATGGGGTCCTCAGCGAAGAAACCGTCCATATCTTGCCGCCCAATGAATGGTGCTGGATCATTGACCCGATCGACGGCACCACCAACTTCACCCGGGGTCTACCCATCTGGGGCATTTCGATCGGATTGCTCTATCGCGGCACCCCCGTCTTCGGCCATGTCTACGTCCCTCCCCTAAAGCAATCCTTTTACGGCTACTGGGCAGGCACCTCCGGCCTTGAGATGCCCACGGGAGCCTTTTGCAACGGTCAGCCCCTGCAAGTCTCCAGCGATGCCCTCAGCGGTACTCAGTTTTTCAATCTCTGCGCCCGCAGCATTGGTGTCTTCAAAAATCCCATTCCCGCTAAAGTCCGCATGCTAGGCGTTGCCACCTACAACATGCTCACCGTGGCCATGGGAGCTGCCCTGGGAGGCGTAGAAGCCACCCCCAAAATTTGGGACATTGCCGCCACTTGGCCGATCGTGCAGGCCGCTGGGGGAACCTGGAAATTCCTCACCGAAGAGCCAGCCTTTCCCCTCCACCCCGGCGAAAATTATGGATCCCATGCCTATCCCAGCCTAGTTGTGAGCCATCCCGATTTATTAGCGGTGTTTGAACCCCTCGTGCGCCAAGGACTGGCGTGATCCACAACATCCATTCAATGACACTCTTCCAAAAAGATCTCCTCTCTGGTATCCTTAGATATTTGGCTGCGAAAAATTGGCTTAGAGATTTCTCCGCAGAGACGGAAACAAGCGTTAAGTAGGAACGATCATGGCAAAACGGGTTCAAGTCGTCCTCACCAAGGACGTGAGCAAACTGGGCAAACTGGGTGATGTGGTGGATGTGGCTCCTGGCTACGCACGGAACTACCTCTTCCCCCAAAAGATTGCCACCAATGTTACCCCCGGCATCCTCAAGCAGGTAGAGCGCCGGAAGGAACTGGAGCGTCAGCGGCTGGCTGAGCTGAAAGTAGAAGCGGTGAAGCAGAAAGAAGCTTTGGAAAAAGCAGGCACACTGTCGATCGCGAAGCAAGTGGGCGAAAACGAGGCCATCTTCGGAACGGTGACCAACCAAGAAATCGCTGAGGCGATCAAGGCTGCCGCCAATATCGAACTCGATCGGCGGGATATCGAAGTGCCTGAAGTCAAAAAACTGGGCGAATACCACGCTGAAATCAAACTGCACCCCGAAGTATCTGTCTCCGTGGCTTTTGCAGTGGTTGCAGCGTAGTTATTGCAAAATCCGGTTAATTTAGCTCGTTAGATAGGATGGGTTAATACCTCCCTGAGACAAGCCTAAGATCAGCCGGAAGGCAGTTTGTTGAGATTTAATTTTGCTTGGAGATTCCCCTTAGTGTTTCTGACGATCGCTCGGGGGATTTTTCTTTGGATAACAGACTGGGTGGGAAAGCTGCGTTTGTCAACCTGTGAACTACTAAGTTGCTACAACAGTCTGGGTACTGATGGAAGAAGTTATAACCGAAGCTATCACCAGTGCCATAACCAATGCACAACCAACACCACGACCAATACCACGACCAATACCACGACCAATGCTATGACCAATACCACGACCAACATTGTTGAGCCCCCCGTAGTGGGCATCATTATGGGCAGCGATTCCGATTTGCCCACGATGCAAGCCGCGATCGCCGTTTGTGAGGAATTTGGTATTGCCCATGAAGTGGCGATCGTCTCGGCCCACCGTACCCCGGAACGCATGGTGGAATATGCCCAAACCGCCCATACACGGGGCATTCAGGTAATTATTGCCGGGGCAGGCGGCGCGGCGCATTTGCCGGGAATGGTCGCCTCTCTGACGCCGTTACCTGTGATTGGGGTGCCCGTAATGACCCGCACTTTACAGGGAGTAGATTCCCTCTATTCCATCGTGCAAATGCCAGCGGGGATTCCCGTGGCGACTGTGGCGATCGGCAATGCACGCAATGCAGGACTGTTAGCTGTGAGAATTCTGGCCGCCCATGATGCTGCGTTACTGGAAAAGGTGATGGCCTACCAGACCAGCCTGAAAGAAATGGTGATGGAGAAACAAGCCAAACTGGATCAAGTCGGCTATCAGCAATACTTACAAGGCATGGGCTAGGGCGTCGCTGGGCTAGCCGCTGGCATGGGATTGCAACTTCCGCAGAACTGCCGATCGATTTTTGAGGGCGATCGGGTCTTCGGGACGCAGTTCCAGCACCTTGTCGTAACTTTTGAGGGCGGTTTCCAATTGGCCTAGGCTAACGAGCAAGCCGCCTCGGTTATTCCACGCCCGGAAATCAGTGGGGCGTAACTCTAGAGCTCGATCGTAGCTAATTAAAGCTTCTTCCAATCGATTGATGGTTTTTAAGATCACACCTCGGTTGTACCAAGCTTCATAGTAGTTCGGTTGAATATCCAGCGCCTTATCAAAACTGGCTAGGGCCGTTTCATAATCCTCTAACCGCATACAGGAAAAGCCTTGGCCATACCAAGCCGCCGCATAGTCGGGATAGAGCTTAATGGCTTTCTGATAACAATCGATCGCCGGTTCGTGACGGTTCATTTGCTTCAGGGCAAGGCCACGGTGGTACCAAATAATTGGATCTTCAATGTCGATCGCAAGGGCCTGGGCATAGCTAGAGGCGGCGGCTTCGTAGTCTCCAAGACAGAGTAACGCATTCCCCCGACCGCTGAGAGCATCCGCATTATCTGGCTTCATTTCCAGGGCACGGTTGAAGTGAGTAATAGCGCCTTCGTAGCGCCCCGTGGCATAGAGCGCGGCCCCTTGGAGATACCAGGTTTCGGCGGATTTGGGATCAAGATCTAAGGCTTGAGATAAATAGGGAATGGCCTCTTCGTAGCGTTCGATCGTATAAAGGGAGAGCCCCAAACTGTAGTGAGTGTTGGGATAGTTGGGTTGCAGTTGCAAAACTCGTTGGAAACTGAGAATGGCATCGGCATACTGGCCTGCCACATGGGCAATCCAGCCCCGTTGATATTGCAAATAGGGCGAGGAAGGATGGGCCGTCAGTGCTTTGTTAAGGCAGGTCATGGCAGCTTCCTGCTGACCAGCATTGAGCAATGTACTAGCTTTTTCGCTCCAGGCAATCAGGGAGTCTGGGCGAATTTCAAGTACACGGTTAAAACAGTCGATCGCAGTAGAATAGTCACCCTTTTGACTTAGGGTGAGAGCCTGTTCAAGGAGGCTATCAGCATTAACATCTTGCGTTTGCACCATAGCGCAGGAATGGGATTTCGGAGATGGGAGGGCAACGTTATGGTGTAAGAGTGCCCAAGTCTGGCCCAAAATGCGCAAGGCTTGACGATTCTACGGATCATCCTAGGAGCGTCCTGGGAACTGGCATAACTGGCGCTCTTGGTCTGTAAATTTAGGATTGGTCTGGAGATAGTTACTTACCCACTTACAGGCGTAGTCCAATTCATTCAAAGCACGAATCTTCGGCAAATCCCACAAAATGACGCTACTGTCATCACTGCCAGACACTAAATGCTTGCCATCGGGGGTAAAGGTAATACTGGCAACGAACCCATGATGCCCTGGTAGGGTTCTGCGCAGTTGCCCATCGGGACTCCAGAACTTGACGGTATTGTCCACCCCGGCGGTGGCGATCGTGGTGCCATCGGGACTGAAGGCGATTCTCGTTAAACCTTGGCTCTGGGCAACGATGGTTCGGATGAGGCTACCGTCATCGGATCGCCAGAGTTTGAAGGTGTCATCGCGGCTGGCGGATACTAACCGATCGCCCTTCGGACTAAAGGCCACTCCCCAGACGGCTCCCTGTCCCGGCAGAGTCGCGATCGGTTGGCCGTCGATCGACCAGAGTTTAGCCGTTCCATCTTCACTGGCGGAGGCAAAGCGCTTGCCATCGGGACTGAAGGCCAGTTTCCAGATGCGTTCTTTGTGGGCCTTGATGCTGTGGAGTAGCTGACCGTCGATCGACCACAGTTTAATCGTATTGTCATCGCTACCGGAGGCGATCGTTTTGCCGTCGGGACTAATGGCAACGGCATAGATACTAGCTTTGTGGCCCTCGAACGATCGCAGCAGTCGAATTTTAGGGTGATCGCGATCGCCCAAATCCCACAGTTGCACCTGGAGATTATTTCCCCCCGTAATCAGCATCCGGCTATCTGGACTAAAGGTGACACTCCGAAATCCAGAGTCTATGATCTGAAGCGTCTGGATGAGTCTCCCATCCGTACGCCAAAGTTTGAGAGTCTCATCCCCACTCACCGTCGCAACCAGTTTGCCATCGGGACTGGTTGCCATTTCCCACACAATATCTTGATGGCCATTCATCGGAACCAGCAAATAGTGATTCCGTCGCCAGAGTTTGACCAAGCCATCATCGCTGGCCGAAACTGCCATTAATCCATTGGGGCCAAGGGCGACATCCCGCACCACTGCATTGTGTTGCTTGAGGGTACGGATAAAAGTGCCATCGGATTTCCAAATTTTGGCAAATTTATCGGTGCCACTGGTGGCAATGTATTCCCCATTGCGGCTACAGCCAACACCGAGAATGGGATGCGTACTGGCTAAGGTTCGCACTAAGCTGCCATCAGCTCGCCAGACTTTGGCAGTACGATCGGCACTGGCGGACACAAATTGATTGGACTGCTGGCACAGGGCAATGTCCCACACTGGGCCTTGGTGTTCGCGTTGAGTTTTAAGCAGCTTTCCATCCACCGTCCAAAACCGTACCGTGTGATCAAATCCAGCAGAAACCAGTTGCCGACCATCCGCACTAAAAGCCACATTCCAGACGGCTTTTTGGTGGCCCTGCAAAGTTGATTTTAAGGTTCCATCCAGGTGCCAGACTTTAATCGTGCGATCGCCACTAGCGGAGGCGAGCAACTGACCATCGGGACTGAAGGCCACACCCCACACAGGTGCTGGGTGCCCTGACATCGTTTTGACGAGAGTGCCATCAATGCGCCAAAGGTTGATCGTGCCATCTAAACCGCCGGTGACAAGGTGCTGACTATCTGGCCCAAAGGCGACCCGATGGATGGTTGCCGAATGGGGTAAGGTTCTGAGGAAGGCTCCATCCCTTGTCCAGAGTTTGACGGTTTTATCGTTACTGCCCGTGGCGATGAACTGCCCGTCGGGACTGATATCCACCGTCAGCACGCCCCCTTGGTGCCCCTGCAACTGGTTGAACTCGTTGGTGGTGTAGACGGCTTGCCGGAGGGCTGTTTCAACCTGGGTTTGAATGGATCGATCGATTTCACCTTCGTTCAGATTTTGCAGTTCTTGCAGCCGCAGTTTGGCTTTAATGCCTTCTACCATGGCATCCAGTTGTCGATTAGAAGCGGATAGCCCCTGGGACGAGGAAGCCAGTGCCTGAATTTCGTTTAATTTGGCTTGGTGAGCATTTCCGATCGCATTGCGGTATTGCAAAAATGCTGTAAGCCCTAATATCAACGAGATTCCTAGGCCAGCCGTTGTTGTGCAGAGGAAAAATCGCTGGAATTTAGCTGCCCTTTGCACCGCGAGCAATTCTGCTTCCACTGCGTTTGCCCGTTCTGCTTCTAGGGCCTGTTGCATTTCCCGGCGATCGTACTTTTCGCTGGCAGCAAGGAACTGATAGTCGAGATCGCTTAAGCTTTGGGTTCGGCTCCACTGCTGGGCATCGAGCAAGGCTTGGCCCCGTAGCAACCGGGAGTCATCGGTTTGGCCAGAAGCAACCCAGGCATTCAACGCTTCATCGTAGGGGCGTAATTTACTGAGTTGTTGGCTGACCCAATCCCAGGTAAAGATTTGCTGATAAATCCGATTTTTGATCCCAAGTTGGTCGTGCTGTTTTTCAATGAGTCCGGTCAATAGTAATTCTGTTGCTTCAGGACTGTCATAGCTCACTTGATCAGTTTCGATCCTAGGGGTGGTAATTGCTGATTCGGGGGAGGGGTTACAAGTCGCCAGAATTTGTTGGTATAGCCCTAGGAGTCGAGAGGTGGTTTGGGGATTTTGTAGCAGACGATCGCGAATCGTTTTTAAATGCTCCGGTTCATCCTGACTTTCCCAACGGGCGAGGATTTGGGTTTCTACTACTTCATCAACCCAATTTTGTGAGGATTTTAGCGAGATGCCATTAGGGCCTTCCTGGAAGAAACCCTGCATTGCCAGGTAATCATAGGTTTTTATCAAACTGCATAGCTTTTGGGTCAGAAAAGGTTGTCCGTTGGTCCAATACAGAATGCGTTGCAGAATCCCTTGCGAATCGGCGAAGTCTGATAGTCCTGCTAATAAAGGATGGCATTCGTCGAATTGAAATCCCTGAAGTTCGATCGCTTGACCAATGTTAAAGGGCGTTCGTAACTTATTAGCAATTAACTGACTGGGTGTTGTTACCCCAATTAAGCAAAAGGTTAGTCGTTGATATTGTGGGTTTTCTGGCCGTTGATTAAACCAGTGACGAATTAATGCAAAAAAATCATCCGTGGGAAAGCTCAGTCCCAACACACTGTCAATTTCATCAATGAAAATGACAAGCGGCTCAGTAATCTGTTTAAGAATTATGGTTTCAATTAAATCATTCAGGCGCGTAATATTAGAAAGATGCTGGCGTTCTTGCCACCAAGATACTAAGGGAAAGGAGATTTGCAGGCGCTTGAGCAGATAGGCCGCGATCGCAGCATACCACTGGTCGATCGTAATGCGTTGAGTTCCGACTTCCGTCAAATCGATCGTGGCACAATGGATACCTGCCGCTTGGAGTCGCAGGGCGGTTTGCAACCGCAGGCTGGATTTGCCCATCTGCCTCGCGTTGAAGACATAGCAAAAATGCCCCGTTTTCAGGGCATGGAATAGGACTTCATCTGCTCGACGGTAGACATAGGTGGAGGCATTGGGGGGAAGACTGCCACCAACTTGGTAAGGCATGGGCGTTTAGGCAGGAAATACAAAAGGACAATCACAATTCCTGAACATCATAGGCTGAAAATCATAGAGTATGTCATTAACGGGGTAACGTCTGAGATCGCAGATACGGTTTGAATTGTGATTAGGAAGGCTGATTCTTCAATGACCTTGAAGGTGACTGATTCCTGAATCTGTTGTTCTTAATGAGATGTTGATGGAAATTTAGAATCATCCCCAGCAATTGAAAACTTTTTCTAAAAAGCGTTGATAAAGTTGGCAAAATGGTACCGATAACTGTCCCTGAAAGCGAATTAAGCCAACCCCGCGTAATTTATTCGCGATCGTGGGATATAGTTCCAAACCCTGGGGCGTCGAAACAATTTGACGCATGGCTTCCTTTAATTCCCCATCACTTTCTAGATAATATAACTGCTGGTTGAAGTGGCTTTGGAAAATGCTGTTCGGCGCGATCGCAGTGCACAGTAATTCCTCCAAGCAGAGCTTCCCTGTTCCAAGATGAAATAAGGCTAGCTGAGTTAGAAAAGGATGCCCGCCCAAAAGCTGAAAAAGTTTCAGCGCACAGGTCTCTGCTTCCGTAACTCTATAGAGTATGACTAGCGTTTGCACCTGGGATAGGGTGAACTCAGGCAAATGAATCATCACGCCCACGTTAAAGGGAGATTGATGGACATTCAGGGAAAAAAAGATATCGGTTGAATAAATTAAAATCAACCGCAGTTTTTGCCAAGCTTGATTTTGGCCGGAGCGATGCCGCGATCGTTCATACCACGCTCGCACCAGTGCAAAAAAATCCGTGGCAACTTCTGGATACTGGAACAGCACATTGATCTCATCCAAGATAATGAGTAATGGAGCATCAGATGTGGCTAACAAATAATTTTCAAAATAGTCATCACAGCTATAGCTACTGCCAAACAGGGGATTCCAAAAGGTATCCAACCGATTGGGCACCCCTAAACAACGACTTAAGGATGCACAGAACCATTGGAGAAACTTCTCTAATTCGCTCAAAACATGGCTATCAGCTAATTGGAGACTTAAGATAGCCGTCCGAAACTCCTGTTCCGTGGCATGGAAGATGGCCTTGGTCACCAGGGATGTTTTACCAAACTGCCGAGGGGCCTTAATCCGAACCAAAGCACCGGGCTGCATAATTTCCCGAAAAACTGTAGTCTCGGCGGGGGGGCGAAAAATATAAAACGGAGATTCGATCGGCAAAGGGCCCGTTAGCCAAGTTTGAGGGAGAGGGCTGGGAGTTCTCGGTTCATTCTCGATTTCCGCAAGATAATCCTCTGCTTCAAGAGTCAGATGAATTGATTGAAAATAGGTTTGCAGCGTGATTACATCCACCGGTTTCTGCCGCTGGCGAACCTTGGTTAGGGTCTTCGTACTGAGACCACTACGATCGCTCAACTGTTCAAGCGTCAACGGCTTTCCATCATTGGACTGAAGGGCGATCGCGGCTTCCGCTGACTGGATCCGTTGCCATCCTTGAAGGCTAAGAAGAACGCCTCGTTTACGTTTAAGGGAAAAGGATGAAAGCGAAGCACCATCAGAAGGATCATGGGAAGGATACATCATGGATAGAACACTAGCAATCAGGGAACCCTTGCCCAGCTCAGCAAGCTGGTAAGTTGTTGTCACAGTTTGTCCAGGAAGAGTTGTCCAGGAAAAATAGACTTACTGGAACGATTTTACAGGGTGGGTTCAAATCCATCCCGTCCCGATTAAGTTTCCCTTCAGCCTCATTAAATTTCCTTCTAAACTTTCTAACAGGGATGGCGGAGCTCCGCACAGCATGCGATATTGATGGCGAGAGAAAAATACATAGAACCCTTGAGGCTGTGTTGAATGCTCTCGGTTATCTAGCAATCTATGCAGGTGTGACATTAATATCAATTAGTATTAATGAGTATAATGTCACTCCTTTAACTCTTGTAAAATCTTTTGCAAGATAGGCTGGAGTTTCATGAAAATCGTCAGTCTGATCAACTCGGTTCTCTTGGGAAGGGGATCACTTATCGTGAATCCTTAAGTTTCTTCAACTTTCTAATAAATAAGCTTAGGTCGCTGGGTATCGAAGTGTTAGAAAATCTTAGAGGGTTCGAGAACCTATGCTTCCCGATTCACGTTTTCAGGGTGTAAGAGGAACTGTCCATATTTCTTCGGTAAATCTAACAGCTCCTATCGTTAAATTTGTTCTAAAAAAATTTGTTCTAAATTAGTGAGTCATCCATGGGCGTAAGTTTTCTACAATAAAAACTTTTTGTGCTCTGTGGTTATTGCGATTTGTGCACAGTATGGGCTGAATCCGGCTAGCTTCACGCCTTAACACTGGGACTTTTCAGGTCTAGGGACTGTCCCTCGCGTGACCAACTAACGCGGTGCCCATTATTCCTTACTCCTTTGGATGATCCCTTAGGTATATGTCTCAGTTTATTGCTTGCCCTACACAATCAACGGTCTCTTATCCCTGCGTATCAGGGAGCCAATCTGATTGGGAGATGGGTCTGTGGCGATCGATTCACAATGGTGAATTTAAGCTGTACTATCAACCGATCGTCCATTTGATAACAGGAACGATTCGCGGAATGGAGGTGCTGTTGCGGTGGGATCACCCTGGGCAAGGCTTGTTGGCCCCCGCAGCATTCATTCCTTTAATGGAGCAAAATGGTATCCTGTTGCAGATCGATCGTTGGGTATTGCGATCGGCCTGCCAACAGTTAAAGCAATGGCAAATGCAAGGCATTGTTAATAGCAACTTTTTCCTGAGCGTCAACCTATCAGCTGCTCAATTTGAACAGCCCGATCTCCTGCCTTATCTCGAGTCAATTTTGCAGGAAACACAACTTTCTCCCCTATCGCTAAAGTTGGAGATTACTGAAAGCAGTATGATGCAAAATTTAGCAGTGGTTGTACAAAATTTACAGGCTCTCCGACAACTCCAAGTGCAAATCAGTCTGGATGATTTTGGTACCGGCTATTCATCACTCAGTTATCTCCATCAACTCCCGATCGATTTTCTTAAGCTGGACAGTTCTTTCCTGTCCCATTTGCAGGAGACTCCCCTCAAGCTCAAGCTCCTAACGGCGATCGTGCAGATGAGTCAAACCCTTGGCTTTCCTTTAGTGGCGGAAGGCATTGAAACGAAGGGACAACTGGCGCAGCTTAAGTTGCTAGGATGCGAGTTTGGTCAGGGCTATTGGTTCCAAGCCCCCGGTGAAGCAGAAGCCATCACTCATTATTTAAGTTCCAAAGAGACCAACTGATTCACGGGAATCTGATGAACAATGCCTGTCTCCTCGGTCTAAAATCCGCTTGGAAGAGCCAACTGATCATCAATGACCTTAATGCGTAATTTTTTTATACGCAGATATCTTAAATTTATCCTTCAAGGACACTCGTAAATCACTCAATTTTAATTTTGATAGAGCGCCCACCCGCTGACCAAATAACGCTTGCAACTTTCGGCCTTCAGCCGTTGACCATGTTTTCTGTTTCGTAATGGCTTTAGCAACCGTTTTCGCATTGGCCAAAAAGTTCTTCATTTCTCTAAACTTAGCCACAGCCGCGTTGCGAACCGTGCGCCTTTCCTGTTGATTGATCCGAATGCGCTCCAAGCCTCGCTTCTCTGTCATTAATGTCATAAAACGCTGACGAATTGCCGTTTGGTTGGCATTTTTGGGGAGGGGGGTACTGATTAAAGTTGTAATCGTGGTTTGAGCCAGTTTCATAGCCGACTCATCCTGTTGCTGTAAGACATCATGCTGTTGACAGGCGGAGATTTGGTTGTTGAACACAGCAATTTCATTTTCACGCTCTTGATCAAGATTAAAGCTGTTGAATAATTCAAATCCCAATGCAATAGCTCGATCGGAAGCATCGGGTAGTTCTTCGATTTCTTCTTTATCAGTCTTGCTGCCGTCAGGGGCGATTTCTTCTTTTTTCTGGGTCTGAGTGGTCACTTCAGTTAACCCTTTAGTAATCTCCTCTGTAAGATCTATATCTTGCATTTCGACCTCAGTAACCCCCTGTACAGATTTCAAAAGGCCGACCAGATCTTTTTCCAGTTTCTCCACCTCGTCATAGGTCAGTTCGTCTAATTTCACCTCTCCAAAATTGGCCTGCTTCAACGTGGCATCCCAAGTGTCAGGCGCTAATTGGGCATCATGTTCGTGGGGTTGCACTTGGTGCATGCGGTATTCAACCCCGCGAATAGTCGATCGATCCTTGAGGGCCGTGGCTTTGTCGAGTTCCTGGGCTGATTTGTCCAACAACGACAGTTTATATTTGGCAGTCGTCGCAGCCGCTGTGTGGGTTAGGGGATGTTCAAGATAATTGGCCGCATGTTGTTGATAGGTTTTGGGGATGTCAGATCCTTTTTTTTCGTCCTTCGCTGGTTTACCAAACTGCCCCTTCGGACTCACAATGTCCGCTTTGGCATCCCAGTACTGCGGAATTCTGGCCGGTAGTTGAATTTCCCAATATTGCTTAGGATCTAGAGCTTTAATGATGCCGTGTTTCAGGAGTTGATTTTGATCGACTCGGAAGTTAAGACTCTTGTACTTCACTTCGACGTGATAGTCATAGATCGTTCCGACATCGGCAGTTCGCGCCATTTCTTCGATCGTATTGTTATAGGCAAACTGATTATTCACGCGATCCTGCGGTGCCACATTCCAGGCTTGATCGGCTCCTGGCCCTGCGACAACTTGATATCCCACTAAATGGCCACCATCGTAGGCCGTCACCCTTGCAAGATCGACCCCATCCCGGATCAGCAGTTCCTCCGTACCCAGGTTGCCAATGGCAGTCACAAAGGGATTCTGGAAACGCAGATCTTTTGTGTTTTTGAGGCGTTGTACTCGAGCACTAACTTTGCGGGGCCGATCGCAACTATTCCCCAGCAGCTTTGTGTAGGCAAACGCTGAGTCATTGAGATTATTCGCAAAGATTTTTTTAAGCACACCATAGAACGTCGGCAAGCCTGCATCGGCTTGGACCGCAGTAAATTTACCTTCGGAGAGCTGCAAGGTCTGAAAGTCCTTGTGACTGGTGTCGTAGTCCGTCGCTTTGTAGGTATTTCCCTGGAATTGGTAGGTTCGTTGGATCGGCATTGAGTTCGTACAGCTATGTTGTTGCTGCATGACATGGGTGAGCTCATGGGCAATCAGCCGCTGGCCCGATCGACTTTGGGGCTGATAGGCTCCCGATCGAAAGAAAATATCAGTCCCTGTGGTAAAGGCTTGGGCTTGAATCGATCGATTCAGTTGTTCCGATTCCGCATCAGCATGCACCCGCACTTGGCGGAAATCTGCGCCAAACGCCTGTTCCATCGATCGCCGCACGGGGACTGCCAAGGGTTCTCCATGGGGTCTAGCCTGATCGATCGCCTGCTCCAAATTGGCTGGGGGGGATGATGACTGGTCACGATCGCCCCTGAAGGCCCGTGCGATCACCGGATTAAGTCCTAACCGGGGTTGCAATGCTGTTTCGGGCAACTGGGCCGCGAGATTGCTGGGTCGCTGGATCTGTTCCACGACGCGATCGGCAACGCGATCGGCGTCCTGCTCCGTTGGATCGTTGGGTTGGGTGACCGTCAATTGAGGATGGATGGGGATTTGGGTAAAGTCATAATTCAGGTGGAAGGGGATGCCATGGGTTCCATCTCCATTGCTTGGGGTGGGACGACTCAGATCCGATGGATGATCCTTCTCCTGGGTCTGCTGGGAACTGAGCCCCTGCTGCCCCAAGCGAGTTGTAGACAGCAGGGAGAACGCATGCTGGGTCGTAGACTGTTCTGTAGCGGCTTGAGTCACCCGTTGAAAACGCATACACGATGCACCCGTAGTGATTGGTTAGTGATTCATTAATCCAGTCCTGTGCTTACCTGATTGATACAGTCGATCTTGGTGAAGGCAGGTGCACTGGTGATGACTGTCTTGATCTTTTTTTGTACTTTTCTTCGTAATTGTCCTCGTAATTTAATTGTGCAGCTCGCTGTCATGCTTCTAGATTCAAACTGCCCCATGTCTTGATTGTCCGAGACCAGCAGAATGAATCCATATATTACTTGTTGAAAATTATTAATTTTCAGGAGTTCTAGAAAAGGTCAGAAATATAACTTTAAAAATTGCTTGCGCAGATAGCTTGCATAGATTGCTTGCATAGATTGTTGGCCAATCTATGGCTTACCCAAATAGGTTTTCAACGGAATTCTCCCATCGGGTAGTGTTGCTCTTCTCAGGGAATGCATGATAGTCATTCGGCATGTATTAGAACATGAGTTAGAACCTGATATAATGTCTCCCCCTCACACAATTCTCAATTCTAGTGACTAGGATTAAAAAGCTACCAGGCTCAAACAATAAAGAGATGGGGTTAAACCCGACAAAAGAGCCTGTTGTTTTAAGAAAACTCTGGATAACAACTTGTAGGATTCAAAATGAGAATTTTGCTAGTTGAAGACGATCGCACTGTTGCCGATCGACTCCATTTAATCCTCACCGATCATCACTTTGCAGTAGAGACATCGGTACATGGAAAAACGGCGTTGGATCTGGTTCAACAGGCAGCCTATGATCTGATTTTGTTGGATTTGACTTTGCCGGATATCGATGGCATTACCCTATGCCGCCAGCTCCGAACAGAGGGGAATCAAACCCCTATTCTGATGCTGACTGCCAAAAATAGTCCCTACGATCGAGTAGCGGGACTAGAAGCAGGTGCCGATGATTACCTCAGTAAGCCTTTCTATGAAGCGGAACTCTTGGCCCGAATTCGGGCCCTGCTCCGGCGACGACTACCATCTCTGATGCCAGCCCTACTGCAATGGGAACGTCTCGAAGTTGATGTTGACAGTCGGAAGGTGTGTTATGACGGGTTACCGATCCATCTGACACCTAAGGAATATGGCATTTTGGAATTGTTTTTGCAGTTCCCGCGTCGGATTTTTAGTCGATCGGCGATTCTGGATCAGGTCTGGGGGGTGGATGCGGCCTGCGGAGAACGGGCGGTGAACACCCAAATTCGGGGACTGCGACAAAAGCTGCGAGCCGCAGGGATGAAAATCGAACTGATTGAATCCATTTACGGACTGGGCTATCGTCTCTTGGCACCACCCGAACCTACCGGTTCGTCGTTGGCTGGGTCGGTGCTTCAGGAACGGGCTATTCAGGTAGAGATCGATCCGTTACGAGCGGGACCTGCGCCAGGAGCACAGGACTATCAGTTGTCATCGTCGCTGACCCTAGTGCGGGCTGAGATTCAATCCAGAATTGCTCAGGCTTGGGTCAGTTTCCGGGAGACGCTGCAACCCCGCATGGCCCTCTTGGAATCAGCGATCGACCAGGGGTCTCAGGGTAGGCTGACGCCGGAAGTTCGTCACCAGGCCCAAGCCGAAGCCCATCGCCTAGTGGGTTCTTTTGGATCCTTAGGGTTCCCCGAAGGCTCAACGCTGGCTCGCATCTTGGAAGACGCCCTCCAGTTCGATCTCCCCCTCGATCGGCCAATGCTCCAACACCTTGCCGAGACCCTTCAAACCTTGAAACAAAAGCTCGCAGCCCATGATGCCAGTCTCAATCAAGAGGATTGGACGCGCGCTCCAATAGAACTGGCCTCAGAACTGGCCTCAGTGATTCCAGCGGGTGGGCAAACCCTCATCGTGATGACTCAGGATCCACAATTGAGGGACATGATCAATCGCTTAACGGCTTGCGATGCTTGGCAAAGCCTATTAGTGACAACGCAATTTGTGACAACGCTGGCTGAAGTTCAGCAACTGGTCAGCCAGAAGCTTGCTTGCATCGCGATGGTAGACCTCACCCTAACTCCTGCCGTGACTCCTGACGCGGAAGCCATCCAACAACTCTCTGTCCTCACAGAGCAGCAGGTTCCCGTGGTGGTTATTTTGAGTCCTGAGTCTTCTCTACAATCTCCCATTGACCGCCTACACCAACGGGTTCATCTGACTCGGCTAGGTGCCCGGGCTATCTTAGCCAAACCGATCGAGCCAACCATGCTCTTAAAAGGCTTAGCTCAAGCGATCGAATCTACGCCCGATCCCCATGCCAGTATTCTGCTAGTAGATGATGATCCCCAAATTTTAGCGACTATTGTGGCGCTACTGGAACCCTGGGGACTCCAAGTCACGCCCTTGGAGAATCCAAAGGAGTTCTGGGAAATCCTCAATACCTGTCAACCTGATTTATTGATTTTAGATATTGAGTTACCTGAAATTAGTGGCTTTGATCTCTGTCGTGTGGTGCGGAGTGATCCAGATTGGGCGGATCTACCGATTATCTTTTTGTCTGCCCACACCGATCGAGCCACTGTCACACAAGTGTTCAACCTAGGAGCGGATGACTATGTGAGAAAGCCGATCGTTGAGCCGGAACTGATTGCTCGTATCCTGAATCGCCTTCGCAAATTATCCAGCCGCGATCGGGGAACCTAGCTTAGGGATTTGCAAAGAAATAATATCCCCTCTTCATTCCCCTACCCTCCTACCCTTTTACGCTCCTACCCCTACCCAATTGGGATTTTATTTATGCGCTGTTCCCTTCGGGGTTCTTTGCCCTTAGGTTGCTTGTAAATGGGTTTGTTGGATAGTTGTAATGGCTTCTAATAACTGAAACAGCCGCAGCGGTTTTTTCAAACAGGCGGTAGCGCCTAATTGTAAACACTGTTGGTGATTCGTCTCGTCAATCTCGGCAGTCAGAAAAATAAAGGGAACCTGAGCCAGCATCGGATCATTGCGGATAGATTTAAGTACCCCATAGCCGTCCATGACGGGCATGTTTATATCACAAATAATCAAATCCGGTTGATGTCGATTGGCAAGTTCCAATCCCTGCAATCCATCTTCAGCAGAGATAGGCGAAAACCCCATATCGGTCAAAATTTCAGCCAAAATAGCGCGAAATTTTTCGTCATCGTCAATCAAAAGAACCGTTTGGATCACAAACACATTGTTTGCCGTTACCTGGTTGTTAGTCACCTGGTTGTTAGTCACCTGCATGATAGAATTCACAGTCCTAGACTCAACCACTCTCATCAAAGTTCAGTTCAATGATGAATCACTGATTCAAGGTGGCGCATCACCCAGTTGCATTACCCAGTTGATTGATCCAGTTGCAACATTTGCTTCCAATCAGTCACCTGCGATCGCATTTATTCTAGGCGTTAGGGTAATCATAGCCTTAAAAAGTTAGGAAATAGTGAGGTTTTGAGGTTTTTTTCCATTTTGGGGCTTAGGAGTTTCCTACACAACATGTACAACCGTTGCAGTGGGCAATGCAATTGACGGCAGGGAGACACTTCCGTTGAGTCACTCTCCCCTCGCCTATCATAGGACAAGGACTTCAGACAGAAGAGCTTGCGGCCATGTCCCAGCAACAATTCCACCGCGCACCATTTGAAACCCTGATCGAATCTACCCACCAACGGCTTGCCAATTTGTTGCACCGGGTACAACTGCTGGAACGGGGTGGAGAAATGACCAATTTGGTCATGGAAACCGTGGGGGATGTTTCTATTGCCCTAGAGGAACTGGAAACACTGGCCCAGAAATTACGACAACACAATCAGGAATTAATTCAGGCTCGACAGTCTATTGAACAAGAGCGACAACGCTATCAGGATTTGTTCAACTTTGCTCCTGATGGTTATCTCGTGACGGATGAACTCGGTTCGATTCGGGAAGCGAATCAAGCGACTGCTGATTTATTACAGGTCTATCCGGAAGATTTAATCGATCGATCGTTGATCATCTTTATACACCCAGCAGATTTAGCTATTTACGATCGAGTCATTCAGCAATTGCGGCAAGTGGGACAAGTGCGGGGTTGTGAGTTACGACTTTGCCATGCTGCTAATGAGTATTGTCCTCAGATTGAAAATCAGGTTGAAGAGCAGGTCAAAAAACAGGTTGAAACTTGGGTTGAACTCAGTGTTGCAGTCATTCACGATCGTCATGGAACAGGCATGACTCTGCGGTGGCTCATGCGAGACATCACCGATCGTAAACAGTTGGAATTTCAACTGCGGGAATCGTCTACCCATCTCAATGACATTCTCAACTATGTCAGTGCTGCAATTCTCAGTTTTCGAGGGTTTACGAATAATACTTGGCACATTGACTACTGTTCCGCTGGTTGTGAAGTGTTATTCGGGTATACCTCCGATGAACTCATTACGGATCAGGCCCTGTGGGGGAATCGAGTCTTGCCGGAAGATTTAGCGGCGATCGTACCGGTCATCTTTGATAGCCTGCGCAAATGCAATGCAGGACAGGTAGACTATCGTTTTCGTCGGAAGGATGGCACAGTAAGGTGGATTAATGCCAACTTTACAGGGCGATGGGATGAGGCAGAAAACTGTTGGTTTGGGACAGGGGTATTGACGGATATTACCGATCGCAAAGAGCTAGAACTGCAACTCAAAGAGTCCACAACTAAACTGAGTGACATCCTGGACAATGCGATCGCGTCCATTTTTCAAGTGCGCGTCTATCCTAACTTTGATCTGCAATATGACTACCAATCTGCCGGAGCCGAAACCATCTTTGGCTATACGGCAGAAGAACTCATGGCCGACAATTATCTTTGGATGTCGCGGGTGCATCCCGAAGATTGGGAAAACTGCTTAGTACCCGGTTTTCAGGATGTGTTTGCGGAGCGATCGAATACGATCGAATACCGCTTATATCGCAAAGACGGAACACTGCGCTGGCTGACGGTGACCTTTGCCTCCCGTCGGGATGAAGCCGCAGGGTGTTGGATTGTCACTGGCATCAGTACGGACATCACGGATTTTAAAGAAGCTGAGGCCGCCCTAAAAAAAAGTGAAGCGCTGTATCGTACCTTTGCCAGTAATTTTCCCAATGGCGGGGTTTTCTTATTTGACACGGATCTGCGCTTTACCTTAGCCGATGGCTTGGGCCTTGCCGAAGCGGGATTATCCAAAGAACAATTGGAAGGCCAAACCATTTGGGAAGCTATCCCTAGTGACGTGGCCCATCAGATCGAACCCTTTTATCGAGCCGCGCTGGCGGGTGAAACCACAGTGACTGAAATTCCGTTTAGAGGATTAACGTACTGGGTATACCATTTGCCGATCGCCAACGATCGCGGTGAGATTATTGCGGGCATGGTGATGACGCAGAATATTACCGATCGTAAACGACGAGAGGAACAATTGCGGTTACTGGAATCTGTGGTAACGAGCATTCATGAAGCAGTCATTATTACAGAAGTGATTCATGAACCTGAGGTCGAAGCAACTGCATTCCTCCCAGACACGGCGTTAGAAGACTCGCAGTCCCGGCAACGGCCGATCGAGGCTGTGGAGCATCCTGCTCAAAGCAACCAGTCTTTCAACAACCAGTCTTTCAGCAACCAGTCTTTAAGTATTAATCCTTATCCTCCGCACCACCGGATTGTTTATGTCAATCCCGCCTTTACGGACATGACGGGATATTCTGCCGCAGAAGTTTTTCATAAAACGCCACGTTTTTTACAAGGACAACAGACCGATCACCAAGCGCTCTTTCAACTGAGATCGGCGTTGCAATCGGGACAGCCAACGCAGTTGGAATTTATTAACTATCGCAAAGACAGATCCCAATTTTGGGCCGATCTCAGCATGGTGCCCATCCATGATTCCCACGATGATCGTGTGAATTATTGGGTTTCGGTTCGGCGCGATGTTACCGATCGCAAACAGGCTGCAACCGCCTTACAACAACTGAATGAAGCCCTGGAACAACGGGTTCAGGAACGCACCCAAGCCCTGCAAGAAAGTGAAGAGCGCTTTCGTCATGCCTTTGACCACGCAGTCACGGGGATTGCATTAATGTCCCTAGAGGGGCGTTGGCTGAAGGTGAATCCTGCTCTGTGTCAACTGTTGGGCTACAGTGAGCCAGAATTACAGCAACTGACCTGTACGGATGTCTTGCATCCGGATGATCTCGCCCCCCATTCCCGGATTCTGCACCAGTTACTTTGCGATGAGATCGCCAGTCACCAGGCGGAGCAACGCTATCGCCACAAACAAGGCTATGACCTTTGGGTGATCCGCAGTCTTTCCTTAGTGCGAGATAGCCAAGGTCAAGCGCTCTACTTTGTGAAACAAATGCTCGACATTACGGAACGGCGGGCGATCGAGCAAATGAAGGATGAATTTATCGCCATTGCCAGCCATGAACTGCGCACCCCCCTCGCTTCTATGCGAGGATCCCTGGGACTCGTAGCCTCTGGCATTTGTGATGAGGATCCGGCCATGGCTCGGGAGTTGATTCAAGTAGCCATCAGCCAGAGCGATCGACTGACTCGCTTAGTGAATGACATATTGGATCTTGAACGCCTAGGGGCCAAAACCGTAATTTTGACCCCCCAACCCTGTGCGGTAACGGATTTGATTCAACAGGCGATCGAAATCATATATCCCCTTGCAGAAGAGGCAGAAATTGCCTTCAATTGGCAACCGACTGACCTGCAAGTGCAGGCTGACTTCGATCGGATTGTCCAAGTGCTGGTGAATCTCCTGGGCAACGCTGTCAAATTTTCGCAGCCACAAACCACGATTACCATCCGTACACAAACAGTTTCCCAGCCCTCCATGGGAGATGACATCGATCGTGCAGACCGTCGGCCATCTCAAACCCCTCGCCTGCCCCACACCTACGGGTTATTTTCCATTCAAGATCAGGGCCGAGGGATTCCTGCTGATAAGTTAGAGATGATTTTTGGTCGATTTCAGCAGGTGGATTCCTCTGATTCCCGCAAAGCTGGAGGTACGGGATTGGGATTAGCGATTTGTCAAAAAATTGTTGAGCAACATACTGGAAGCATCTGGGTACAAAGCACCTTGGGGCAGGGCAGTACGTTTTACTTTACATTGCCCCTAGCCGCTTTGAATCCGGGCGAAAGCGATTAACGACTCAATGCGTTAACGACTCGATGCGTTCACTATCAGTGCATTAAAGATCAGTGCATAAATTACATTCAGCAATGCAATCTTCGTACGGTAGTGATTACGATAGGGGAGTGGGTCATCCCGATCGGCCAATCATCTTCCAACTGCGGTCACTCTGTAGGAACCTTCTTCGACCATGTCTTCTTTATCTACCCCAACCCATCTTCCCAAAACACTTTTAGTCATTGAAGATGAAGCCAGTCTCAGACTCGTTATTCAAATCACTTTGGAACGATTAGGGGGTTGGACTGTGCTGACAGCGGCTTCGGGTGGTGAGGGGTTGCAGCAGGCCCATCGGGATCAACCGGATGCCATTTTATTGGATGTGATGATGCCGGATATGGATGGTCTGACCGTGCTACAGCAGTTACGATCGCAGCTCAGTACCCAAACCATTCCTGTTATTTTACTCACTGCAAAAATAATGCCGATCGCCCCTGAAGATCAAGCTCAGCTAGGGGTGTCTGGGATTATTGCAAAACCCTTTGATCCCCTGCAATTGTCGCAACAAGTCTCAGACATCCTACATTGGTGATGGATTCAAGTTTCAGGCTGCGATGGTCTGGATGGGGCTGAAGCCGCGTAGGGTTGAATTGCAAATTTTCCGCGATCGCAGTGATTGTAGACAGCTCAGAAATCGCTGACATTACGGGGATGGCAGAGCCTAATTTTTTGGGGAGAGCGATATCCTTACCATTTCCTGACTTTTTAGGTCTAAGCTAAGCCCATGAAGCGTCTACACTAACTCCAATCCTCCTCTATGCCAGAGAATGTCTGCCCTTGGAGACACTCTAGCCAGCCTTTCTTGACAATGATGGTCCCTGAGTGATCTGTTCCCTAAGTGATCTGTTCCCTGAAGTTACGAGGAAGTTGAACCTAGTCCTAGGGAGGATGGGTGAGTGGCTAACCTACTATGAAGGATCCGTCGATCGTGCTTGCCATTGTGTTCACTGGAGTGATTCATCGCAGTGATACACCGTAGTAACTCACCGTAGTAACTCACCGTGGTGAATGACTGACCGAGATTTCTTACGGTTGCTAATTGAGGTGGTACATGGGGGCAACTGATTGCAATGACCCATGCAATGACCAATATCCTCAACGGGTATTCCGCCCCATGGGAAGTTGTCGTTCCTCGGAGCTTGCTCAGGGGCAAACCCTATCTAGTCACCGTATCTAGTCACCCTATCTAGTCATTGTGGGAGGGCTGTTTCTGAGGGTAAACCCCAAGTTGAGTGTAGTTGTTTTTTCAAAGAATCTTTCACTAAGAATCTTTCAACCTTATTGAGATATACGGATACGGATTGAGGTAGTGATGAATTACGGTTTAATCCCTTTTCAGGCGCAGCCCGAGCCTTTCGCAATGCAATTTGCAGTTCTCGATTCATTACACCTTGGCATCTTTATTGTTTCCTCGGATTTACAACCGATTTATCTGAATGAACGGGCCCATCATCTCTGTGATACCTTGTTTCAATCCTCTCCTGATCTCCTACCTCGGGATGTGGTTGCCGTCTGTCAGCAATTTTTGAACTTGGAAGCGCCGCAGGTGCCATTGGTGGTTGAGTATCAGCCGAGCTTAATTCAATGGGTGCGATTGCACGTCAGTTTCATGAAGTCACGATCGCCACAGCCATCTTCTTTGTTGGTGGTGGTAGAGGATTGCTGTGAAGTGGAACTTCATCGGGATCAGAAAGCCTATGGTTTGACGAAGCGGGAAGCGCAGGTGTGGATGTTGCTGCGATCGCAATGTACTTACCAGGAAATCGCGGATCAACTCAAAATCAGCTTAAACACCGTCAAGACCCATGCCAAGAATGTCTATCTCAAACGCCGGGAATTTGTGAAGCAGCGAGCCCACAATTTGTATCCGTTCCCGGTTGCGCCGATGTTAAGGCTGGCGGAGTAAGACTGTAGAGGGGAACAGTCAGGTTGCAAGATTGAATGCTGAATTGTACGACGGGAAAGTCGCAAGAAAAGTCGCGAGTCTTGTACGATCGAAGACGATCGTCGATGCTTAGTACTCCAGCTTACTTTGTGAGTCGTTTCTTTTCTGAGTCAGTTCTTTTCTGAGTCGTTTACTTCAGCCAGTCCTACCATGACTTCCTCAGCCGCAACTTCCTCCACAGAACCCGTCATTTACCAAGGACAATTTGGGCCGTTCACCATTGACGAGCACGATCGGCAAGGGGTGCGAATTTATCGATCGGCGTTGATGGTCGCGGCGGTTTGTGTTGCATTGGTGACAATCATTGCGCTGGTTATGCCAGAATCTTCAACCCAAGCTTGGCTGATTGCTGGGCTCTATGCGGTCTTTAGCGTTGCTCTGGGTATTAGCTTATTCACCATTCATATTTATTTAGAAATTTTGCATCGGGCGTTGCAGGCGTTTTGGGCAGTGGGCTGCATTGCAGCGATCGCGATCGCGTTGGGGGATCCGGCACCTTTTGTTGAGACGGTGGTGCAGCAGCCGTGGACGATTTTGGGAATTGGCTTTACGTTTGCGGCCTTAACGGGAATTTATTTTAAAGAAGCCTTTTGTTTTAATCGTTTAGAGACGAAATTTCTGACGGTGATCGTTCCCACCTTACTGCTGGGACATCTTTTGGGACTACTGCCGATCGGGGTGGCGCAGGGATTGGCGATCGCGTGGTCGGGATTGTTTCTCGTTTTTGCAGGCCGGAAGGCGGTGCAGGCGATTCCAGATGATATTGGGGATAAGAGCGTGTTTGAATACCTGCACCAACAGAAAAACTCAGCGCATCAATAGCCATGCTAGGCAATGCAACCTGTTGCAATTAATCAATAGCTAGGACACTTAACTTCAGCGCTTGGGAAAGTTTGCCCATCAGAAAGAGTCCGGCAACGGAATTGCCAATGACATCGATCGCGGGACTGTAGATCGCGATCGCGCCTTCCTTAGGAATCACTGCAATTAATGCACCACTGACACCAGACTTCATGGGAAGACCAATGCGAACGGCATATTCGCCAGAGACTTCATACAATCCACAGGTAAACATTAATGCATTGACAATTTGTTGATGTTGGGATTGTAGTTGTAAATGCGGTATTGCTAGCATCAGCCCTAGTTTTGCCAGATCTTCGATCGTTCCAGAAAGGCAACAAATGTGGTTATAGGTTTCCAGGGCAAGGTCAATGTTTTCCACGTATCCCGCTTGGTAGAGGAGATTGACGATCGCGCGGTTGGCTTCGTTGGCTAGCGATCGCACCGATATCAGCATGGCTTCATCGAGGCGAAGCTGGCAGCCTGCCCGTTGGTTGAGCCACTGTCGCAGGGCTTCACAGCGTTCGGAGCCGTTGCGTCCCGGCAGTAAGCTGGCGAGGGTGATTGCGCCGCTGTTAATCATGGGATTGCGGGGAAAACCGCGATCGGCAGCCAGTTGGGAGAGGGAATGGAAGGGTTGGCCGGAGGGGCTTTTGCCGACTTTGGCAAAGACGTGCTGACTACCGAGGGTTTCCAAAAGCATTAAGAGCAGAAAGGGCTTAATCACACTCATCAGGACAAAGGGGGGATGGGTTTGCCCCGATCGAAACCAGCAGCCTTCTGCGGTTTGGATTTGCATCGCTAACCCCGTAATGTCGGCTTGGGCGAGGAGGGGAATGTAGTCAGGTAGGCGGCCGAGGGCGCTCTGCACTTGGGCTTCCCCGATCCAATGATGGAGGTGTGCTGGATTTAATTGCTGGAAGCGACTGGCCACAGGCTTGCTCTGCCTCATACCCAATTGATTGTTCAATGCTACAGTCCAATCCTACCGAGTTCCTCTGTCTCCTACGAAGTCGTCATTAATTTGGTCGTTGATTTGGTAATGGATTTGGTATCAGTCTACAGTTTTGCCAATTTCATCAGTGCAATTTCCCACACAAGTTGCGGTTGGACGTAGGCGGCGAGGTGTTGTTTGGCTTGTTCCAAGGGTTGGAGGAGGCTGATGGCGGTGGTGTTGTGCCAGTAGGTTTGTTGCAGGTAGTCAAGGAGCCAGAGTTGGGCTTCGGTGTCGAGGTTTTTGGCGATTTGTTTAGCGATCGTGAGGGCGTCGCGCAGGTTGGTGGGGCGTTGGGTGAGGAGGGTGAGCAGGTCGGGGGGGATGGTTTGCAGTTTTTCCCATTGGGCGATCGCGTCGCCGGGACTGCCCTGGGCGAGGTTGAGGATTTCGGGTTGGTTGAGGATGTCGGCGCGATCGGTTTGGCGCAGAACGGTGGCGATGTGGTCGGGGGAGAGGCGATAGAAGGGGATGGTTTGGCAGCGGGAGACGATGGTGGGGAGAAGGGATTCGGGGCTGGGGGCGAGGAGGATGAGGGTGGCTTGGCCGGGTTCTTCGAGGGTTTTGAGGAGACCGTTGGCGGCGGCTTCAGGCATGGTGTGGGCGGCTTCCATGACGATGACCGATCGCGGGGCTTCTAGGGGAGGGCGGCTAAGGAATTGGCTGATTTCGCGGACTTGTTCTAGGCGGACGATGGGGGGTGTTTTGCGTTTGGCTCCGGCGGCTTCGGCTTCTTGGGCGGTGAGGCGTTTGCCTTGGTGTAGGTAGGTGGGTTCGACCCAGAGGAGGTCGGGGTGGTTGCGTTGTTGGATGCGGCGGGTGAGGTTGGGCGAGGGTGAGGGATTGGGGGAGAGGAGGAGTTCTAGGAAGCATTGGGCGGCGAGGCGTTTGCCGATGCCGTTGGCTCCGGTGAAGAGGTAGGCGGGGGCGATGCGATCGCGGTTGACGGCTTGGGTCAGGAGTTCGATCGCGGCGGGTTGGCCGATGAGGGGGGCGAAGACGGTGGACATGCTAGCGGGTTTTCCAGCGGAGTAGGAAGACTTCACTAGAGTAGCGTATCGGGATCGAGGCCCTGCGATCGCAGGAGTTCGGCGAGGCGATCGGCCCGTTGGCGTTCCTGTTCGGCGCGTTGGCGTTCTTCTTCGGCCTGTTGTTGGGCTTGGTCGGCGCGTTGGCGTTCTTCTTCGGCGCGTTGGCGTTCTTCTTCAGCGCGTTGGCGTTCGGCGGCGACTTTTTCGACGGCCCAGGGGAGGATTTGCCGATCGGCGTCCCACCAGCGCAGCCAGTAGCCGCTTCGTTCTTCTTTTTGGCCGCGCCAGGTGCCGAGGAAGAGGTTGAGTTCTGGGATCCAGTGGTGGCCGTTTTCGTCGGGTTGTTCGAGGTGGTAGCCGGAGTCGGCGAGGCGATAGATTTCTAGGAGGCCGCTGTCGGGTTCAAAGATGGCGTAGGTGGGGACTTGCAGGACTTGTTCGTAGAAGAACCATTTGCCGGGGGGATAGGTGGGTTTGGAGGAGTATTCGTCGCCGTCGGTGGCGGAGAGGAATTCCATGACGATCGCGGGGGGGTCGCCTTCGAGGTGGGGGGTGTAGCTTTTGCGATCGGGGACGATGGTTTTGACGGTGGGGACGAGGAGCCAGTCGGGGGCTTTGAGGGTGAGTTCGTTGTTGACGGTGGCGCAGAGGCCGAAGTTGGAGGCGATCAGCATGGAGGGCTGGATGCGATCGGTGATTTCGAGGCTTTCTCGTAGGGCTCCGGCGATGAGGGGTTGGCAGGTGTTTTCCACGGGTTTTTCTTCTAGCCGAAAGCCGTCGGGGAGGCGTTGCCAGGTGATGGTGAGGGGGGCGAGGCGGTAGGTGGGGGT